>REEW01000039.1 GCA_007694885.1 Wenzhouxiangella sp.
TGCCCAAGGAAACGAGGGCTTGACAAATGACGCCTCATAGAAGGTCGGGGTTACACCCCCGACGGTCATAACCCGCAGACCGCACCAAACCGGAATATCGGCCGTCAGAAGCCGGCGGTGCGAAGTGCGGGCTCTGGCCGTCGGCCGTGTAGGGCCGACCTACGCCTGGTTGTCGGCGGAGGACGCAGCGCGCACCGTCTCGACCAGCACGGCGACGTTTTCCGGGTCGACCTGGGGGGTGATGCCGTGGCCGAGGTTGAAGATGTGGCCAGGACCGTCGCCGAAACTGGCCAGAACGCGCCGCGCTTCGGCCGCCACGATCTCCGGGCTGGTCAGCATCACCGCCGGATCGAGATTGCCCTGCAGCGCGACCCGGTGACCGACCCGGGCGCGGGCTTCACTCAGATCCATGGTCCAGTCCACGCCCAGCCCCTGGCAACCACTGTCGGCGAGCAATTCCAGGTGCTGGCCGCAGCCCTTGCCGAACAGGATCAGCGGCGTGTCCGGACAGGTTTTCTTGAGCCGGTCGACGATGCGCTGCTGCGAAGCCAGTGAGTACTCTCGGTAGAGCCTGGGCGAAAGAACACCGCCCCAGGAATCAAAGATCATGAGCGCATCCGCGCCCGCTTCGACCTGGGCGGCCAGGTAGGCTGCCGTGGCGTCAGCGAGGTGGTTCATGAGCTGGTGACCGGCATCCGGCTCGGCCAGCAGCATTTTCTTGGCCTGGGCGAAATCCTTGCTGCTGCGACCCTCGATCATGTAGGTCGCCACGGTCCACGGACTGCCGGCAAAACCGATCAGCGGCGTGGCCTCGGGCAGGCCGGCCCGGATCAGGCGCACCGCCTCCATGACGTAGCCGGTATCGTCGATCGGGTCGGGCATGGGCAGCGCGGCGATGTCGGAAGGGCTTTTCAGCGGTCGATCGAAGTACGGCCCTTCACCGGGGGCAAAACCCAGCCCCAGGCCCATGGCGTGGGGCAGAATCAGAATGTCGGAAAACAGGATCGCCGCATCGAACCCGAAGCGGTCGATCGGCTGCAGGGTGACTTCGCAGGCCAGCTCCGGATTTCCGGCCAGGTCGAGAAAACTGCCGGCGCGGGCGCGGGTGGCGCGGTATTCGGGCAGATAGCGCCCGGCCTGGCGCATCATCCAGATCGGGGTCCGCTCGGTGGGTTCGCGTCGCAATGCCCGCATGAACAGGCTGTCATGGCAATGATTCATGTGCTTCGAAAGACCTCTCGAATGTCGTCTGACGGACACGGTCGCAGGATCGCGCGTCCAATGTTTTCCAACAGGACCAGGCGAATCTGGTCGTCCATGTTCTTCTTGTCCAGCCGCATCAGGTCCAGCAAGCGCTCCGGGTCCTGATCGGGCGGCAGCGCCGTGGCCAGGCCCAGGCGTTGCAGCAGGTTGTCCATGCGCTCGGCGGTACCCGTTGGCGCAAGGCTGAGCAGCTCGCTCAAGCGAGTTGCCAGGCTCATGCCGATGGCCACGGCTTCCCCGTGGCGATAGCGTTGATAGGCGGTGGCGGTTTCCAGGGCATGGCCGAAGGTGTGGCCGAAATTGAGCAGTGCCCGTTCACCGGCTTCGCGCTCATCGGCGGCGACCACCTCGGCCTTGTTTCTCACCGACCGCTCGATGGCTTCCATCAGCGCATCCGGTAGCCGCGCCGCCAGCGCTTCGGCCTGCTGCTCGAGCCAGGCGAAGAACGCCGCGTCCCGAATCGCGCCGTATTTGACCACTTCGGCCAGGCCCGCGCAATAGTCCCGCTCGTCCAGGGTGGCCAGGGTATCGACGTCGATGATGACGGCAGCCGGGGCGTGGAAGGCGCCGACCAGGTTCTTTCCGGCAGCAAGGTTCACGCCGGTCTTGCCGCCGACGGCAGCGTCGACCTGGGCCAGCAAGGTGGTCGGCGCCTGGATGACCCGAATTCCGCGCATGTAGGCGGCTGCGGCAAAACCGGCCATGTCCCCGATCACGCCGCCGCCGAGCGCAACCACGGTCGCATCGCGCTGCGCCCCCAGCTCGACCAGCGCCTCGATCAGGTGCTGCCAGTTCGACAGCGTCTTCTGATCCTCACCGGCGGGCAGCACCGCAACCTTGCGATGTTGAACCGCTGCCAGCGCAGTTTCGAGGCGCTCCAGATAGTGTCCCGCCACGGTCTCGTCGCTGACCACCAGAACCCGCCCGCTAAGGTGCATGGCCCAGGTCCCCTGCATGGCCAAAAGGCCCTTGCCGACGTAAACCGGGTATTCACCACCGCCGTGGCGGACCGGAATGATTTTCATGTGCTGTCGCTCTCTTTCAGAGTATTGCGAATTTCGTGCTCGGCCCGAAGCGCCATCTTTGCCGGACTGGTGTTGGCCGAGCGAATCACCAGGTGAGCGCAAGCTCGGTACAGCTTCTCGCGCTCTGCGGCCAGCCTTTCCAGGCGCTCGCGGCGGTCCGGGGCCCGCAGCAGCGGTCGGCGCTGGTCGCGCGCCAGCCGCTTGAGCTGCTGGTCCACGGTGGTCTGCAGCCAGACTACGAGACCGCGCGCGCGCATCCGTTCGCGGTTGCCAGGATCAATCACGCTGCCGCCGCCGGTGGCCAGCAGGATACCGTCTCGCATCAGCACCTCATCGAGCATGGCGCTCTCGCGCGCCCGGAATCCGGCCTCGCCCTCGATTTCGAAAATCAGGCTGACCTCGACACCGCAGCGCTGCTCGATCTGCTGATCCAGGTCGACGAACTCCAGCCCAAAGCGCGGGGCCAGGGCTCTCCCGACCGTGGTCTTGCCGGAGCCCATGGGCCCGACCAGCACGAGATTCCGCATGGTTCAATTCCGACTCAGACCGGCGCGATGGTCAGGCAGGCGTCAAGCGAAGGAACATTGGATGACTTTCATGCCCTGTTGACAACATCGGCAACGATCCCGGCAAACAAAGGCGCCATGCTAGCACGGCCACAAGCCAGCCCAGCGAGCGCTTTTGCTACCATAGCGTCTGGTATTCTGCCGTTCGGCACCAGATCTCATGCTGCGTTTCTCCATTCTGTTTGTCGTGTTGCTGCTGGCACTGTTCACCATCGAGGTGCTTCAGCCGGTACAGGATCACGTGATCCTGCCGTTTACCAGCGTGCTGGCCAACATCAGCGTCTTCATCATCGAGCTGTTCGACAGCGGCGTCGAGTCCTACGGCAAGGTGATTCGGGACCTGGAAAGCGGCTTTGCCGTCAGCATCGAGCCGGGCTGCAACGGCGTCGAGGCGCTGATCATCCTGTTTGCGGCAATTTTCGCGTTTCCGGCGCCTCTCAAGCACAAACTGATCGGCTTTGCGATCGGTTTCGTCGCCATCCAGTCGCTCAACCTGGTCCGCATCATCAGCCTTTTCTACATGGGCCAGTGGAACATGACCTGGTTCAACTGGTTTCATCTCTACCTTTGGCAGGCCCTGATCATTCTCGATGCCCTGGTCGTGTGGCTGATCTGGCTGCGCATGTTGCCGCCGCGGCCAGGCCCCGGCGGCGGCTCCGGCTCCCCGGAGCCCGCGCTCGGCCAGGCATGAAGCAACTGCTGATCGCCGGATGCGGCGACCTGGGACAGCGTCTTGCCCGACGCCTGGATGACTCCCTGTGGACAACACACGGTCTGCGCCGAAACCCCGGTCAGCTCGAGAATCCCGTGCGCGCCATCGGCGGCGATCTTCTCGACCCGGCCAGCCTCGAGGTCGTTGCCGGTCAATGGGATGCCATCATCTACCAGGCCACGCCAGGTCAGCGCAGCCCGGAGGACTACCGTCGCAGCTACGTCGACGGCCTGGTCAACCTGTTGCAGCAGGCCAGCGCAGACCGTTTGATCTTCGTGTCCAGCAGCGCGGTCTACGGCCAGGACCAGGGCCAGTGGGTCGACGAAACCTCGCCAACCGAGCCCGACAGCTTTGCCGGACAGATACTGCTCGAGGCCGAAGCCGCGGCCCGGCGGCACAACGGGATCGTAGTGCGCTTCTCGGGCATCTACGGCCCCGGACGAGACTACCTGATCCGCTCGCTTTCGTCCGGCCAGGCTCGCTGCCGGCCCGATCCGCCACAGTGGACCAATCGCATTCACGCCGAGGACTGCGCCGGGGTGTTGTCCCATGTATTGGAACTCGAAGCGCCGGAACCGGTGTATTGCGCCAGCGACCCGAATCCGACCCCGCGCTGCGAGGTACTGCAGTGGCTGGCCGACCAGCTCGGCGTGCCAGGACCGGGCAGCGACCGCCAGGACCGCGGCCAGGGCAAGCGCGTCTCCAGCCGTCGCCTGACCGACAGCGGCTTCAAATTTCAATACCCCGACTATCAAACCGGATACGGAGAACTCCTGCCATGACCACACCGATGACCGCCGCCATCCTGGCCCGTTACCAGGACGGCTTCGACCGCGCCGTGGCCGCCAGGGTGCCGGAGCCGACCGCCATGACCCTGGCCACGGTCGACCAGCAGGGCCGACCGAGCGCCCGAACCATGCTGCTCAAGGACGCGGATGCCGACGGCTTCGTGTTCTACACCAACCTCGAGTCGCGCAAGGGTCGGCAGCTGGCCGGCAACCCCCATGTCTCGCTGGTCTTCTTCTGGCGCGAAATCTACGAACAGGTACAAATCGAGGGCCGGGTCGAACCGGTCAGCGCCGAGGAGGCCGACGCCTACTTCGCCAGCCGGCCTCGTGGCAGCCAGATCGGGGCCTGGGCGTCGCTGCAATCGGAGCCGATGGCGGGGCGCGAAACCTTTGATCAGCGCATTGCCGAAGTCGAGGCACGCTACCAGGACCGCGACGTACCGCGCCCGCCGCACTGGTCCGGCTTCCGCGTCCAGCCGCGACGGGTGGAGTTCTGGTACGGGCGTCCGTACCGTTTGCATGAGCGGGTCTGCTTTGAGCTGGTTGACGGGCAGTGGCGGGAGACGCTGCTGTTTCCTTGATTGCGGTGCCGGGTTTGGGCGCTGGCCATGTCCAGTAGCGATTTGTGGTGCCGGGGTTGGGCGCTGGCCGTCGGCCGTGTAAGGCCGACCTACGGTTCGGGGCCCGATGAATCTTTTGGGTCGGTCGGAGGCGGGCGTTTGCGGCGGTTGAGGTCGCGCTGGATCCAGGCTGCGGCAAGTTCCTTCCACGGGGAAACATCCAGCCGTCGCGGTTCGTACAGGCCGGCGGCCTGGCGCTGGCGCTGGGCTTCGTAGAGAATCAGGGCGGTGGCAACGGAAACATTGAGCGACTGGCTCATCCCCAGCATGGGAATCACGATTTCCTGGTCGACCAGCTGCAGGGCTTCGTCGCTGACGCCGAATTTTTCCGTGCCCAGTACGATGGCGCTGGGTCGGGTGTAATCCGGCTCGCGGAAATCCACCGCGGATGAGGAGAAATGAGCAGCATAGAGACGAAAACCGGCC
Organism: Wenzhouxiangella sp.; assembly: GCA_007694885.1. Classification (GTDB taxonomy): domain Bacteria; phylum Pseudomonadota; class Gammaproteobacteria; order Xanthomonadales; family Wenzhouxiangellaceae; genus Wenzhouxiangella. The sequence continues at coordinate 5,401 of REEW01000039.1, forward strand.
TGGCGCAGCGACTGCAGGCCCGAGATCGTGTCCGGATGGCGAACCAACTCAACCCAGCGCTGGGCGCCTTGCGAGGTGTGGTTGAGCTTCGGCAAACCGTCACTGCCGGGCACGGCGTGGGCCTGCATCACGCCGACCGCATCGCAGGTGCGAATCACCGCGGCCACGTTGTGCGGCTTGTGAACCCGCTCCATGAACACGGTCAGGTCCGGCTGACGACGCGCCGCGACGGCTTCGATGCGGGCTTTTCGTTCCGGTCTCATCAGGCTATCGTAAGCGATTGCAGACACCCGGCAGGTACTCCGTGACTTCCTGGTTCGAACAACTCAAAGGCATCGTCAACCGGCACGAGCCGGCCGCCGACGAACACGCCCTGGCGCGCGCGGCCGCCGTTGTCTTGCTGGAAATGGCCGCAGCCGACGATCACTTCGACCCATCCGAACAGGACATCGTGCACGAGGCCATGGCCAAGGCCTTCGACCTGGATGGACGCGAACTCGACGAACTGATCGCCGAAGCCAAGACCTTGCGCCAGAGCGCGGTGTCGCTACACGACTACACCCGCAGCCTGCGCACCGGTCTGCCGCGCCGCAGTCGCGATGAACTGATCGGTTGGCTGTGGCGCGTCGCCTTTGCCGACGGCCACCTCGACCGCTACGAGGAACAGCTGCTGCGGCGCCTGGCCGATCTGCTCGGTGTGCCGCACGAGGAGTTCATTCGCCAAAAACACCTGGCCGGCCCGGGACAATGAGACCGCACCCGGTCTGCGCCCTCGTCGGCATCGTGCTCAGCTGCAGCCTGGCCGCCGCCGAGCCCGATTTCGAGGATTTTCTGGCGCTGATCGACACCAGCCTGATCGAAAGCGGCGCGGGCGGTTTTCCGGGTGAGCGCATCGAAATCCATCGCATTGCCGATTCCGGCTGGGAGATTCAGATCATCGCCGCCTGGGACGGCACTCACTGGCGCTTGCTGGCGTTACGCCTGCACCATCCCGAACGCATCGAGGCCGCCGACGAGCGCTGGCTGACACGCTACGAGCTGCTGCTGGCCACCCTCCGGGCCGAAGATCTGGAGGCCCTGGAAGAACCCGAGCTGTTCGAGGTCCCGGCACCGGCTTTCCTGCCTGCCTGGCCGGAGGAGTTGCGCGCCCGCCAGTTCAGCATCGGCTCGTTCTGGTACCAGGCGCGCTGGTTCAACGACGGTGGTCTGGACGAGGATGCGCGCTGGGCCCTGCGCAGCTTCGAGCTGGTTGCCCGGCCTCCGGTGCGTCAATAAACGAAAAACTGCTGCTGGAAACTGAACTCCCGGGCCGGACCCTGGCTGTCTTCGGGACGCACCGAGACCCGGAACGTAATCCGCTCCTCGTTGTGGATGCGAAAACTGCCGAGGTAATAGATGGCGTCCTGCTCGGTCACTTCGCGCAACTCCACCTCGCGCCGCTGCCCGGCGATGTTGACCGCCTCGACCCGGATCCTGGCGCGAACCGGCTGGTCCATGCCCTGCTCGACTTTGCGCAAAACCGCCAGGTTGAGCAGCGCGCGCGAGGCCGAGCGCTGAACCCCGATCGCGGTTGCAACCTCGGGAGTAAGCTGGCTGGTGTTGATCGCGCTGTAGTGGACAAGGTACGAGCCGATATCTTCGGCCTGCTGCGCCTGGCCCGCCCCGGCCCAGAGCAGCAACAACACGAACAACCATCCCGGGATCAGCCGACTGTCGGATTTTGTCATGGCTTGTTTCCTGTCCTCGGATAAAGGCTTGGCGTCCAGACCGGCGATTCGGGCGACCACTTGCAGTGCTCGAATACCCGCTACAGGCCCAGAAGAATGATCAGAAACTGGATGCCGATGATCGCCACCAGTGGCGAAAGATCGATCCCGCCGAGACTGGGCAATACCCGTCGGATCGGCTCGAGGACCGGATCGGTGAGCTGAAAGACCAGCGGCACGATCGGATGGCGCACGCCGTGGCCGACCCAGGACAGGATCACGCCGATGATGATCAGGATCATGTACAGCACCAGCAGCATGCGCATCAGGCGCAGCAGCGCCAGCAAGGCCAGCACCATCGGGTCGGGCGTTTGCCCCGAAATCGCGACCAGGATGATCAGGCTGATCAACTGGAGCAGGTACAGCGCGATCACCCCTGCGGTGTTGATCCGACCGATATTCGGCACCAGCTTGCCGAGCGGCCGAAGCAGTGGATCGGTCAGGCGAACCAGGACCTGCACCACCGGGTTGTAAAAATCGGCCCGGGAGGCCTCGAGCAGCACCCGCAGCATGATGACCACCAGGTACAGGTGGAAAACGGTTTCAATCAGAAAGGCAAAGGCGTTGGTCGGCGAGCCCATGTCAGCTTTCTCCCAGTTCGCGTCCGCGCCGGACAGCCGCCTCGACCGCGCTCTCGACCATCCGTTCAAAGCCATCCTTGCCCAGGCTTTCCAGTGCGGCCTGGGTCGTGCCGCCCGGCGAGGTCACGCGCATGCGCAGCTCGCCGGCAGGCAGGCCGGACTCGACCAGCATCAGGCCGGCCCCGAAGGCCGTCTGGCGCGCCAGCTGGGCGGCCACGGTCGGCGCCAGGCCGGCGCGCTCGCCGGCCAGGGCCAGCTGCTCGGCAAGCGCGAAAAAATAGGCCGGCCCGGATCCCGACACGGCCGTGACCACGTCCATCAGCGATTCATCGTCCAGCCAGACAATCTGCCCGGCCGTTGCGAGAATTTCTCCGGCCAGACTTCGACCGGTCCGGTCAACGGCGGCATTCGCTACCAGGCCGGTCATGCCGGCGCCGTAAAGCGCCGGCGTGTTGGGCATCGCCCGGACCAGGGACTGATCGGCTCCCAGGTCCTGCTCGAGCCGGCCGAGGGTAACCCCGGCGGCCACGCTGATGAGCAGGGTGTCCGATGCCAGGATCGGCGCCAGTTCGGTGAGCACGCCGGCCATGATCTGGGGTTTGACGGCAAGCACGACGACCGGTGCCGCCTCCACCGCGGCAACGTTGCTGTCCGTTACCCGAACGCCGAAGTCCGCGGCCGCGCCCTGACGGGCCTTGTCCCCGGGATCGGCGACCGTAATGGACTCGGCCGGATGTCCGGCCTGGAGCAGACCGCCAATCAGGGCCCGGGCCATGTTGCCGCCGCCGATGAAAGCGATTGGAGTGTTTTTCATGTGTTCTATTGTAGTGGCGGTGGGTACTCAGTCGGGTCGCGGCCCGAACAGGTCGGTTCCGACCCGGACCATGGTGCTGCCCGCCGCCACCGCCGCTTCAAGATCAGCCGACATGCCCGCCGAGAGCGTATCCACCGAGGGGTGCCGTTCGGCCAGTTCCTGGTAGAGCCCGTGCAATCGGGCAAAGACGGCGGTCTGCTCGGCCGGGTCGGTGCGCGGGGCCGGAATGGCCATGAGGCCGCGCAAGACCAGGTTCGGTGCCGCATCAATCGCAGCAGCCAGGTCTTCGATGTCGGCTGCGATGCAGCCGGCTTTCTGCGGCTCGTCATCCAGATCGACCTGGATCAGGACATTGAGCGGCACCATGCCGGCCGGCCGTTGCTTGCTCAGGCGCCGCACGACCTTGATCCGATCCACGCTCTGCACCCAATCGAAAGACTCGGCAAGGGCCCGAGTCTTGTTCGACTGGATCGGGCCGATGAAATGCCACTCCAGGGCATCGTCGGCCAGACAGGTCATCTTGTCCAGGGCCTCGTCGACGTAGTTTTCACCGAAGCGACGCTGTCCGGCAACGATCAGTGCGCGGATTCGCTCCAGCGGCTGTTTCTTGCTGACGGCCAGCAAAACGATATCGCGTGCGCTGCGGCCGGCGCCTTCAGCCGCCGAGCGAATTCGGGCCTGGACTTGCTCCAGTCGGTTCATGGGGTGATGTGATTTTCAGAATGAATTGAGATAGTATGCCTTTGAGTGCTGATTCATTTGCACATTCCGATGGTCAGCAGCTACGCTGACCGGGCAAATCGCGGTGATTCCGAGGCGGAATCGGGCTACGGGGACTTGAGTGATGGACATTACAGAACTGCTTGCCTTCACGGTCAAGAGCAAAGCTTCCGATCTTCACATCTCGGCCGGCCTTCCGCCGATGATTCGCGTCGACGGCGACATTCATCGGATCAACACCCCGCCGATCGAAAACAAGGACATGGCCGAGCTGATCTACTCGACCATGAACGACCACCAGCGGCGCGATTACGAGGCCAACCTGGAGGTCGACTTTTCCTACTCGATCCCCGGCCTGGCCCGTTTCCGGGTCAACGCGTATCACCACCACCGCGGCATGGGCGCCGCGTTCCGCGTCATTCCGAACGAAATCTGGACGCTGGAAGACATCAACGCGCCGGCCGTGTTTCGCGACATCATCGAGGTCCCGCGCGGGCTCGTGCTGGTCACCGGCCCAACCGGTTCCGGCAAGTCGACCACGCTGGCGGCAATGATCGATCACCTGAACAAGTCGGTCCCCGGGCACATCCTGACCATCGAGGATCCGATCGAGTTCGTTCATACGCCGCAGCGCTGCCTGATCAACCAGCGCGAGGTCAAACGCGACACCCACGGCTTCAACCAGGCCTTGCGCTCGGCTCTGCGCGAGGATCCCGACATCATCCTGGTCGGCGAGTTACGCGACATCGAAACCGTGCGCCTTGCCCTGACCGCGGCCGAAACCGGCCATGTCGTCTTCGCCACCCTGCACACTTCCTCGGCACCGAAAACCATCGATCGCATCATCGACGTCTTTCCCGGCGACGAGAAACCCATCGTGCGCTCGATGCTGTCGGAGTCGCTGCGCGCGGTCGTCTCGCAGGCACTGCTCAAGCGCATCGGCGGCGGACGGATCATGGCCAACGAGATCATGGTCGCCACACCGGCGATCCGCAACCTGATTCGCGAAGACAAGGTCGCGCAGATGTACTCGGCCATCCAGACCGGCCAGAATGTCGGCATGACCACGCTGGACCAGCACCTGGTCGAGCTGGTCCGGCGGGGCGTTGTCGCCAAGCAGGAGGCAACACGCAAGGCCCAGAACAAGCAAACCCTGGCCTGAAAGAGCCAGACGCAAACGGAGCAACATCATGCACGATATTCGCGACTGGCTGCGCCAGCTTCACGACCTGAAGGGGTCCGACCTGTTCGTGACCGTCGGCGCGCCCCCCTGCCTGAAAATCAACGGCAAGATTCAGCCGCTCGGTCACCAGGCACTCAACCACGAGGAAGTATCGCGCATCATTCACGGCATCATGCGCGAAGATCAGCGCGAAGAGTTCCGCACGACCCGGGAATGCCAATTCGCCATTTCGCTGGAAGGTACGGCACGTTTCCGGGTCAGCGCGTTCTACCAGCGCAACTCCACCGGCATCGTGTGCCGCCGTATCGAAACCCAGATTCCAACCTTCGCCGATCTCGATCTTCCCGACTCCCTCTCCGAGCTGGCCCTGGCCAAGCGCGGCATCGTGTTCGTCTGCGGGGCAACCGGCACCGGCAAGAGTACGACGCTTGCGGCCATGGTCGGACATCGCAACAACGCCGCTCCCGGACACATCATCAGCGTCGAAGACCCGATCGAGTACGTTCACAAACACCGCAAATGCCTGATCACGCAGCGCGAGGTGGGGATCGACACCGTATCTTTCGAGATGGCGCTGAGAAACACGCTGCGCCAGGCGCCCGACGTCATCATGATCGGCGAGGTGCGTACCCGGGAATCGATGCAGCACGCGATCACCTTTGCCGAAACCGGTCACCTGTGCCTGACCACTCTGCATGCCAACAACGCCAACCAGGCCATGGACCGGATCCTGCACTTCTTCCCCGAAGACCGCCACGGGCAGATCCTGCTGGACCTTTCCTTCAACCTCAAGGCAATCATTGCCCAGCAGCTGATTCCCTCCATCGACGGCGACCGCCGCCATGTCGCCCTGGAAATCCTGATCAACTCGCCGCTGGTTCAGGAAAAAATCCGCAAGGGCAAGATCGAGGAATTGAAAAACATCATGAAGGAGTCCCGTCACCACGGCATGGTGACCTTCGACCAGAGCCTGTTCAGCATGTACCAGCAGGGACTGATCACCTACGAGGATGCACTTCGCCACGCCGATTCGGCCAACGACTTGCGCCTGACCGTCAAGCTCAGCGAAGGCGCCGATTCCGATCAGCTCAGCGCCCGCCTGAAACAACTGGACCTGGTCGACGACGGCCGCAAGATGTAGTCTGCTTAACCGCCAGTTAACCGGCCCTGGCGTAGTCTTGGTCTGACCGGGCAGGTGAACAGTACCCGTCGCTGACACTCCCGGTGGTTACGGGGCAATGTCGGCCCGGGCGTACATTCATGCCGCCCGGGTCGTTTTTTTTCGTAGCTGACTTTCGCCATGCGCATTCTGATCATCGAGGACAATCGAGACATCGCCGCCAACCTCGGCGACTTCCTGACCGATCGCGGTCACGAAGTTGACTATGCCTACGACGGCGTGACCGGCCTGCATCTTGCCATCGTCAACGAGTTCGACGCGATCGTGCTCGACCTGGCGCTGCCCGGAATGGATGGGCTGGAGGTCTGCCGCAAGCTGCGCGAGGAAGTTCGCAAGGGAACCCCGGTACTGATGCTGACCGCGCGCGACCAGCTCGAAGACAAGCTGGCCGGGTTCGACTCCGGTGCCGATGATTACCTGGTCAAACCTTTTGAGCTGCGCGAAGTCGATGCGCGGCTCGAAGTCCTGGCGCGGCGCGGACAACGCGTCCGACCGCGCGAACTGAAAGTGGCCGATCTCGAATACAACCTCGAAACGCTCACCATCCGCCGGGCCGGGAAAAAGATCGACCTGAACCCGATCGGGCTGAAGCTTCTGGAAAAGCTGATGAGTGCATCACCGGCCGTGGTGACCCGGCGCGAGCTCGAGCATCACGTCTGGGGCGAAGAATTGCCGGACAGTGACAGTCTGCGCGTCCACATCCACAGTCTGCGCGCGGCCATCGACAAACCGTTCGGCACACCGCTGATTCAGACCCGCCACGGCATCGGCTACTCTCTCGCACCGCCCGATGAAGTTTCGTCGCCGGCTTAGAAGCCGACTGATCCTGTCGTTTCTGGTTTTCGGCACGTTCTTGAGCGTGCTGTTCGCTGGTGCAGCGCTGTTTTTGCAGAACTGGCTCGAGGACGCCCTGATTGCCAATACCCTGGCCGACGAAGTCGACCAGTACATCACCGATCTCCGGCGCGATCCAACCCTGGTCGAGCCGTTTTACACACGGATCCAGGGCTACGTGACCCGGCCCGAGCGCGCCGACATCGTGCCGGCGCCTTTTCGCGACCTTCCTTCCGGAGTGCACGATGTGCGCACCGAAGAGGCTTACTACAAGGCCGCGGTGCGGAAAGAGGACGATTTCTGGGTCTTTCTGACCTACGATGTCTCGGAAAACCGCGAGTTGCTCAGGCGCCTGATCTGGGCCCTGGTCACGGTTGTCGTGTTTTTCTCGCTGCTGTCGCTGGCGCTTGGCGTCTGGTCCTCCGGGCGCGTGCTGGCCCCGCTGACCCAGTTGGCCGCGCGCCTGGAGTCCATGGACGAAAACGCGCCTCCCGAGCCGCTCAAGCCCTATTTTCCGGATGACGAGGTCGGCCAACTCGCCGCCGCCCTGGATGACTACGCCGACCGCCTGCATGACCTGGTCGAGCGCGATCAGGCGTTCAACGCCGACGTCTCGCACGAACTCAGAACCCCGCTGGCCGTCATCTCCGGCGCCACCGAACTCATGCTTGCTCAACCGGACCTGTCCGACCGCAATCGTGAACGCCTGCTCCGCATCGCGCGCGCGGCGCGCCAGTCCAGCGACATCACCACCGCCCTGCTCCACCTGGTTCGGGCCAACCGCGATCCCGGCGGCGGCTTGCACGCCGAAGACGTCGGGCGGCTGGCCGAACAGGTCGTGGAGAACTATCGGCCGCTGATCGGCGACCGGCCCCTGGACCTGGTCCTGGTCATCAAGGAACCGGTCAGCGTGATTGCACCGGAGGCGGTGATCGCCGTCACGCTCGGCAATCTCGTCGGCAACGCCGTGCGCTACACCGCAGAAGGCGAAGTACGGGTTGAAGTCGACCGCGGCCAGATTCGCATCCTCGACACCGGTCCGGGAATTGCCGATCAAGACTTGCCGCACGTTTTCGACCGCCACTTTCGCGGCCGGCAGGCCGCCGGCACCAAGGGTTCCGGCTTGGGCCTGTCCATCGTCAAACGACTGTGCGAGCTGTACGGCTGGGACATCCAGTTCCGCAACCGCGACGGCGGCGGGCTGGCCGTCAGCGTGCATTTCTTCCCCGACCGGGGAAGTTTCAAAAAGTCCTGATCGCCTGCAAGCACTAACGCGGCTGAGGTAAGCTTTCAAACATGGCAATTGTTCACTGTCCAGCCTGCGGCGGGCGCATGTCTTCGCTGGCAAAGTCCTGCCCCCACTGTGATACCCCGGTCGGCAAGCTCGGGGGCGATGAGCGCAGGAAATTGGCCCGCAACCGCTGGCGACGACAGGCGGACCGTGCCGCCAACGCCACCTATATCGCTTTGGCCATGCTCCTGATCGGAGCCATCTGGTGGTGGGGGGCTCCGCCCCAGGGCTGGTTCTTCCCGCCGCCGGTCGCGGCCATCATCCTGCTGCCGCTGGGGCTGGTGCTGTATCTGGTCGCACGAGTCCGGCTGTTCTGGCTGCGCATGCCGCGCAACCGGCCGCCGCCGGACTGATCGACTACTCGACCCGGCGTACCCGAACCCGGGTGTTGTACTCGCCGACCTGCAAATGCCAGGCGCCGAACATGCCCGGACGGATCCGAACCTCGGGGTTTTCCATGGTCTGTACGGAAAACGTGCCGGGTTCGGCCTGTTGCCAGACCATGCCGTTTTCCAGTTCGAAGACGGCGGTGCCGCGCCAGCCGCTGAAGCTGCCGATCAGGCGCGAGTTGATTTCACTGCGGTCTCCGCCCGGCAGGCCGCGGTTGTCGGCCGCGGCTTGACGCTCGCCCGGCTCCGTGGCGCCTTCGGCTGGCGGAGGCAAAGGCGCAACCGGCCGATCCTCGGCCCAGTCGGGAACCTCGCCTTCGGCCAGCGAACGCAGCTGAATCCATCGATTGAGAAACTCCAGCTCCTGATCGCTGAGCTTGTGCAGTCCGGCATCGCGGAACTCACGCCCGGTCATCCGTTCTTCCAGAGTGGAAAACGAGTGGGCAACTGCCGGGAGGGCGCACAAGGCCAGCGCGCAGGCGAGCAAAAAACCTTTGATTTTCCAGTTCATCAGTCTTGTTTTGGGTCTGTGAATCAGGCGGCCAAAGCAGTGATCGTCAAAGATCGTGCTTGTAACGCACATAAGGTATGCGGCCGAAGACATGTTCCAGTGGATCGTCCATCCCCGCTTCCAGGGCAGAATCTTCAGCGCCGCGGGGCGCTGCATCGAGAACGTTGCTCACCCCGATGCTGATCGAGGCGTTGCGAACCGCACGCCAGGAGAGCTCCAGATCGAAGGAGCTCAGAGCGGTTTGGGCATATCGGCCCGGACCCAGATACAGCGGCACCTCCCGCGAGTGGCCGACAAGATCGCCGCTGAGGCTTCCACGCCGCCAACCCAGGGCCAGTTGCGCGCTGTTGGCATACAGTTGATCGCTGCCTCCGGACAGACCGGCCAGCTCCTGCTCACCGAAGCCGAAATCCAGCAAACTCATGCGCTGTCGATAGCGCGCAACCTGCAAACCGACCAGGAATTCGCCGACGCGATCATGGGCGATGCCGAAGCTCAAGTTGGCGTCCACCCCTTCGGTTGGGCGATCCTGGGAAAGACGCAGAGGCGCCATTGGATCCCACGGCGGCGACCGTACCGAACCGCTCGGCTCCACCTCGGGTCGCGACGAGAAGGCGCCGACACCGAAACTCAGACCCGGTGCGGCGGTCCACTGTCCGCGCACCTGAACCAGGTTGACCGCATTCTCGGGTACGGGCTGATCAACAAACCGGCAGTCCTCGGCCAGGTACGAATCAATCGTCGGGGTTAACCGGTTGCAATGGATATGGGCCAGGCTGGCCGTATTGAGACGCCACGCTTCCAGGGACCAGGAGAACATACCAGCATCCGGCTCTCCGATGGCCGCTTCGCTGGCCAGGGGAATGGACATGGTCAGGCGCGGACGCAGCCCGGGCAGGCCGCTCAGGTCGCGCTCACTCAACAGCAACGACGGCGCAGGAGCTTCGCGGGTGTCGACGTCAAGAATCTGAAACGCCTCCGACTGGGCATGCACAGCCCCGCCGACCGTCAAGGCCAGGCTCAGGATCAGGCTGTGGACACTTCTGTTCATGATCGTCGGGACTCTCCCTCGGTCGCTCCCTTGCGATGTACTTGCTTACTAAGAGCGCAACTGCCCGAAAAAGTTTGGGCTACTTCCAGTCTAGCAAAGTTAGATCCCGGTTCCTAGTCCAAAAACCACCGCAAACCACGGTTTTTGTGGCAAATTCCGGGCCATTTTTGGAGGCGACCCGAAATCCGGGTTTGCAAAAACTCCTCGGCTTGTTTAGGTTTCCTCTATCCGGGCATGAGCCCGAGGGGACAAAAAGCATCGCCATGAACGAAAAATACCTGGTCGGCCTGGACGGCAGCGATTGCGGCGAACGCGCCGTCGTCGCCGCGTTGCAGCAGGCAAAAATCAGCGGGGCAAGCATCGTCTTGTGTTACGTCATCCCCTGGTCACCGTTCACCTTTTCAACCGCAGAAGAAAACGCGTTGCGCCACAAACGGCGCGAGGATGAGCTCGCCCGCGCCTCCGAACTGCTGCTCACACCCGAGAAAAAACGCTTCGAAGCGCACGGCATCGCTTGTGAAATCGTCGCCCGGCACGGTCATCCGGCCAAGACGCTGGCCCAGCTGGCCCGCGAACACCAGGTCAGCATGATCATCGTCGGCGTGCTCGGCGACACACCGCTGAAATCGCGTTTTCTGGGCGGTACCGCCAGCACCCTGATCCAGATTTCACCGTGCCCGGTCCTGGTTGTTCCCTGAACCGACTGCCGAGCCCGACACCCGGCCCTCCAGCCACCGCCTACCGGATGGGAAACACCGTGCACATCAAGCCCAGTCTTCTACTGCCATCGATTGCCTGTGCAGGCCCGGCAGTCGGCGCCGCCGGCGCGCCGGCAACCGCGCCGGGCCTGGATGAGCGCATCGAGCGCTTCATCAGCCCGCTGACCGACTGGATCGAGCGGGTCATCCTGTTTCCGACCCCGATTCCGGGCAGCGACGCCCAGATGGCCTTCGTGGTCCTTTGGCTGGTTGTTGCCGCGCTGGTCTTCACCTTCTATTTCCGCTTCATCAACCTGCGCGGCCTGGTCCACGGCTTCCGGCTGATTCGCGGCGACTACAACGACCCGAAAGCCGCCGGTGAGGTGACCCACTTCCAGGCCCTGGCCACCGCCCTGTCGGGCACGGTCGGCCTGGGCAACATTGCCGGGGTGGCCATCGCCGTTTCCATCGGCGGTCCGGGGGCGGTGGTCTGGATGATGCTGGCCGGCTTTCTGGGCATGTCGTCGAAGTTCGTTGAATGCACGCTGGGCGTGAAATACCGCTCCATCAATGCCGACGGAAGCGTTTCCGGGGGGCCGATGTGGTACCTCTCGCGTGGCCTGGCCGACCGTGGGCCGGCCCTGGCCACGCTGGGCAAGATCTGCGCGGTGGTGTTCGCCATCTTCTGCGTCGGCGGATCGTTTGGCGGGGCCAACATGTTCCAGTCCAACCAGAGCTTCCAGCAGGTCCTGGGCGTGACCGGGGGCGCCGATTCGTGGTTGGCCGGCAAGGGCTGGCTGTTCGGCCTGGTCATGGCCTTCTTCGTCGGCCTGGTCATCATCGGCGGTATCCGCTCCATTGCCCGCGTGACCTCCAGGATCGTGCCGTTGATGGGCGCGATCTACGTGATCGCCGGCCTGGTCATCATCGGGGTCCACATCGACCAGGTCCCGGCCGCCTTTGCCCTGATGTTTTCCTCGGCCCTGGGGGTCAGCTCGGTTGCCGGCGGCATGCTGGGCGTGCTGGCAATCGGCTTTCAGCGCGCGGCGTTTTCGTCCGAAGCCGGGATCGGCTCGGCCGCGATCGCGCATTCGGCCGTCCAGACCAGCGAGCCGGTCAGCGAAGGCGTGGTCGCCCTGTACGAGCCGTTCGTGGACACCATCATCGTGTGCACCATCACCGCCCTGGTGATCATCATTTCCGGGGTCTACGTGGACGGCGGCGCGATGAGCGGCGTGGAGCTGACCTCCGAGGCCTTCGAGACCGTGATCGACTGGTTCCCGTACGTGCTGGCCGTGGCGGTGATCCTGTTTGCCTACTCGACCATGCTGGCCTGGTCCTACTACGGGCTGAAGTGCTGGACTTTCCTGTTCGGCGAAAGTCGCGGCGCCGAGTACACCTACAAGACCCTGTTCCTGCTGTTCGTGGTGGCCGGTGCCAGCATGCAGCTGGGCGCGGTGATCGGCTTTTCCGACGCCATGATCCTGGCCATGGCCTTTCCCAACCTGCTCGGGATCTATTTCCTGCTGCCGACGGTGCGGCGTGAGCTGGATCGCTACTGGGCCAAGGTCAAGGGCGGCGAGTTGCCGACCTGGCGGGAAAACCTCAAGCGTCAGCGGCGCTGAGCCGGGCTCGCTGAAACGCAAAACGCCGGGTTTCCCCGGCGCTTTGACCATGGATCCTTGAAGCGGGATGACCGCTTACTTGATCTTGGCTTCCTTGTAGGCCACGTGCTTGCGCACCACCGGGTCGTACTTCTTGAACTCCAGCTTGTGCGGCGTGTTTTTCTTGTTCTTGTTGGTGGTGTAGTAATGCCCGGTTCCGGCCGTGGACACCAGCTTGATCTTGTCGCGTGAGCTACCTGCCATGATGACTCTCCTTCTAGACCTTTTCGCCTCGGGCGCGCATTTCGGCGAGCACCCGGTCGATACCGTTCTTGTCAATCACGCGCAGTCCTTTGGTGGACACGCGCAGCTTCACCCAGCGATTCTCGCTCTCCACCCAGAAACGGTGGTTGTGCAGATTCGGCAGCGAACGCTTCCGGGTCCGGTTGTTCGCGTGGGATACGTTGTTTCCGACCAGCGGGCGCTTGCCGGTCACCTGACACACTCGGGACATGACGCTTCAATTCCTGGCAAATATCAACTAGCCCGCCTTTATACCGCAGAAAGCTCGGCGAATCAAGAAAAAAGCCCTGCTGGACCAGATCTGGTTCGGTGGCCGGCGGGGCGGGGCCTGCTGCGCCGGGGTCGCCCGAACCAGCCTGCCCCGGCTCAGCGCGCTGCCGCCAGGTCGATATTGCCGACACTGACCCGGCTACCCGGCTCCAGGCCCAGGGCTGCGGCCTGGCCGGCGCTGATTTCCAGAACGAACTGGGCCGGACCGCGGCTGGGGTAACTCGGGCACGGCGCGCGCCGGCAGGGGCGAGCGTTTTCGGCGATGCTGACGACCCGCAAGTCGCGGTCCAGGTAGATGATATCAAGCGGGATGCGGGTATTCATCATCCAGAACGATCGCGGTTCTTCGCGTCGAAAAATAAAGAACATGCCGCGATCGTCGGCCAACGTGTCGCGAAACATCAAGCCCTGCGCTCGCGCCTGATCATCGGCGGCAATCTCGACGTAGAAGCGCTTGCCGCCCGCCTCCACCCACGGCTCGCCGGCCTGACAGGCGGTCAGCGCCAGCAGGGCGACCAGGGCGATCAAGCAGTTGCGCAAATGGACCATGACGTTCGACATCTTAACCGCACTCCCGGCTGTTGAAAAAACGCTGCTCAGACCGAGGATCGTCAGCACAGTTCGGCTCTGCGTGAGGCGTCCTTTCTGGAATCAACCGGCTGGCAGAACTGGCGCTAACCTTCCAACAAGGCCTTCAGGGCGGCGATGTTGGCCTTGGCGTCGTCGGTGGTGGGCTTTTCGTCGCCGCCTCGGCCGGGCCAGTCGACGACATCGGCGGGCAGTTCGTCGAGAAAGCGGCTGGGCTGGCATTCCGTGCTCTCGCGCTGGCGCCGGCGGCTCTTGCAATGGCTGATCACCAGCCGCCGACCGGCGCGGGTGATGCCGACGTACATCAGCCGGCGCTCTTCCTCGATCTGGCCGTCATCGATGCTTTTCTGGTGCGGCAGCAGGCCTTCCTCACAGCCGGCCAGCCAGACGCGCGGAAACTCCAGGCCCTTGGCCGCGTGCAAGGTCATCAGCCGGACCAGGTCCGCGCCCTCGTTGCGGTCATCGTCGGGACCGGCGACCAGTGACACGCGGGCGAGCAGCTCCTCGGGAGAATCCACGGCCTCGCCCAGCCGGGTGATCCAGCCGCTCAGGTCGGCCAGGTTGCGGCGGCGCCGATCCGCTTTTTTCGGGTCGTCGTCCTGCCCGGCCAGCCATTCCAGGTAATGGATGTGATCCATCAGCTCGGCAAAAGCCGGGCCAATGTCATTCATGTCGCCGCGCTCGATGCGGTCGTTGAACTCGATCAGGAGATTGGTGAATGCGCGGAAGGCGCGCGCCGCTGTTCCGCCGAGTTCGGCCTGGAACATCGGGTCGACCGAGGCGGCGAACAGGCTCTGACGGGTCGCGTCGGCGTAGGACCCCAGACGTGCCATGGCGCTCGAGCCCAGCCCGCGCCGCGGCGCATTGGCCACGCGCATGAACGCCGGATTGTCCTCCGGGTTGATCAGCAGGCGCAGGTAGGACAGGCCGTCGCGGATTTCGCGCGCGTCGAACCAGCTCGGCCCGCCCGAGACCAGGTAGGGAATGCCGTGCTCGCGCAGCTGCTGCTCCAGAGCCCGGGCCTGGTGGTTGGAGCGATACAGGACCGCGCAGTCGCCCCAGGCCGCGCGGCTGCCGTGATGGGCGCCGAGAATATCGCGGGCAATGCCCTCGGCTTCGTCCTGTTCGTCGGCGTAGGTCATGACGGTGATGTTGTCGCCGGGTCCCAGCTCACTCCACAGCTTCTTTTCCAGCTCGTGCGGATTGCCGGCGATGACCGCGTTGGCCGACTGCAGGATCTTGCCGGTGGAGCGATAGTTCTGCTCGAGCTTGACCACCCGCAGGTTGGGAAAATCCGCCGCCAGCAGGCTCAGGTTTTCCGGCCGCGCGCCGCGCCAGCCGTAGATCGACTGGTCGTCGTCGCCGACCGCGGTGAACGCGCCAAGCTCACCGACCAGCTGGTGCAGCAACCGATACTGGGCGGCGCTGGTGTCCTGGTATTCGTCGACCAGCAGGTAGGCCAGGCGCCGGCGCCAGCGCGTGCGGATGACCGGATCGGCCAGCAGCCGGGCCGGCAACGCGATCAGGTCATCGAAGTCGACCGCGTTGAGCGAGGCCAGGCGGTCGCAGTACTCCCGGTACAGTCCGGCGGCGCGGACGTCGTTGTCGTCCTGAGCGCGACTCAGCGCGCTGTCCGGTTCGATACCGGCGTCCTTGTAGCGGCTGATCCCGGCCTGTACGGCATAGACCTGGTCGTTCTTGGCTCCGGACGGCAGCAGTTCGCGGACCAGGTCGGCGGCGCTGTGCTGATCGAGGATGCTCAAACCCTTGCGCCGCCCGCCGGCTTCCGGCTCTTCGCGCAGGATGCGCCAGCCCAGGGAGTGGAAGGTACAGATCGTCAGGCCCTCGGCCCGGCCGCGCTTGAGACGCTTGCCGACCCGCGCCTTCATCTCGCGCGCGGCCTTGTTGGTGAAGGTGATCGCGGCGATCCTGTCGGGCGCGTGATGGCCCTGATCGATCATCCAGGCGATCTTTTCGGTGATCACCCGGGTCTTGCCCGAGCCGGCCCCGGCCAGGACCAGCAGGGGCGAGTCCAGGTGGGTCACGGCCGCTTTCTGCTGCGGGTTGAGCCGGATCATCGAATCAGCGCAAGGGGATGAAGAGCAGGGCGGGCGATTGTAGCCGATCGCGCACCGGACCCCCACGACCAAAACGATATACTCCCGGTCATGATGACAAGACTAGCCATATTTCTGACCCTGCTCGGCCTGCTGGCACCGCTGCCGGTCCGGGCCGACTTCGAGCGAATCGAACTGTTCCAGCGCCTGGAAGTGATTGCCGAGCAGCAGCGCCTGGTCGGCAACCTGCGGGCGGTGGCGCGGCGCGAGGGCGTGGTTGTCAACTTGCCCCAACTGTACGTCTACCACGCCGATTTCTCGGAGGCCTACCATCGAGACGGCTACCGATCCGGCTTCGAGCGCGAACTGGAACTGACCGTCGACCGGCGTCGCGGTGCCCGTTCCATGGTCCGGCTGGATCGCCTGCTCGAACGGGTCAAGACGCCCGAAGGAGAGTCCCTCAGCCTGGGCGAACTGCCCGAGGCGGACGTCTACCTCGTGCTCTATCGACAACTGGACTGCCCCGAATGCGATCAGGTGGCCGAAACGCTGCGCGACTGGATTGCCGCCAACCCCGATCGCAACGTCGTGTGGCTGGACGTGCGCACCGACACCCCGCGTAGCTGACCCCTGTGGGCCGATGGCCAAGCTGTATTTTTACTATTCGACCATGAACGCCGGCAAGACCACGGTCCTGCTGCAGTCAGCCTACAACTACTCCGAGCGCGGCATGCGGCCGCTGCTGCTCAAGCCCGGGATCGACGACCGCGCCGGCCACGAGCTGATCCGCTCGCGGGTCGGCATCCAGGCGCCGGCCCTGGCCGTGGGCCCGAGCGACGACCCCCTGACCCTGGTCCGCAATGAACTTCAGTCCGGCAACATCCACTGCGTACTGACCGACGAGTCGCAGTTCTTTACGCGCGACCAGGTCTACGGGCTGACCGAAATCGTCGACGAGCTCAAGATTCCGGTTCTGGCCTTCGGCCTGCGCACCGACTTCCGCGGCGAGTTGTTCGAGGGCAGCCGCTACCTGCTGGCCTGGGCCGACGAGCTCAAGGAGCTCAAGACCATCTGCCACACCGGCTCGAAAGCCACCATGGTGGTTCGCGTGGACGAACACGGCTACGCGGCCACCGAGGGCGCCCAGGTCGAGATCGGCGGCAACGAGCGCTACGTCTCGGTCAGCCGGGCGGAATTCAAGCTGGTGTTTTACGGCGGCAAACGCGTTCGGATGTTCGATCCGCCCGAGCAGACGGAGCAGCCGGGGCTACTCGATTCCTGAAACGCTTCGGCGCGCCCACAAAGCAGCGCTGCAAGCCGACATTGCCGGCCTGTCCAGATCGTTGGCCTCGCGCATCTGTGCGCGATGTCTTTCAGGAAAACCTCAGCGCCGGGCAACAATGGTCCCGCCGCCGGCGCGCAGGACCAGCCTTCCGTCCTCGTCGATGCCGAAGCCGTAGACCTCCTCCAGCAGCCCCAGCAGGCGGCGTTCCTGCAGCGCCTGGTCTTCGTCCGGACAGGCCATCAGCGTGCTGGCCACCGGGCTCAGGCTCAGGCCTTCCCCGGTCAGGCTGTACCCGCCCATGTACCGATTGCAGGACGCCAGGCCGGCGAAGCGGGCCGCGCCCTCCTCGTCGATATAAAACTCGATGGTCGGCTGCGTGCCCGGCACGATGTCGGCATCACCGATCTGCTCGATGAACCACTCCGGCCCGGTCAGGACGTCGTTCGGGGACCCGGCACAGCCCAGACCAACCTCGCCGTCCAGGCTGTAACGGGCCCGGAACGGGTAGGCCAGATCGGCCATGGTGTCGGAACAGGGTTGACGATCCAGCACCAGGGTCAGGCGGCTGTCGTCGGCCTCGGTCACGTAGCGAATGCCGGCGGCGCTGATCTCGGGCTCGACGAACGGGAAATCGATTTGCCGGGCACCGAAGTCCAGCGTCAGGGAAATGGCATCCTCATCCATCAGGATCAGCCAGCTGGGTTCGTGTCCCAGGGCGCGCAGAGGCAACGCCGGCGCGCTCAGCCGCTCGCAGTTGGGCAACACCTCGCCGCCCAGGGTCACCATGGCCTCCTCGCCCCGACTCCAGAACTCGGTTTCGCTGCCATCGACGGCGACGTAGCGAGCGCCCGAGGCCGAGACTGCCCGCTCCAGGTCGAATACCTCGTCGTCGACCACCAGGCGCTGGTATTCGCCCAGGCTGCCGAAAACCACATCGCGTTCGCCGCACAGATACGGGATCCCGAAAGCGGCTTCCGGCACCGGCCGCAGGCGCAGCGAGCCTAGATCGATCTGGCCTGAGAGCTGTTCGATCTCCACCGTTTCGGTCACTCGTAGCGGACCGGGGTGGGACCGGATTCCGCCGCGAAAAACCAGCGGACCGTTTTCCGGCAGCTCGGTGGTTTCCACCGACAACTCGAATCCGATCGGCACCTGGCGCGTTCCCAGCTCCTCGCGCGTTGTCGCCAACAGCGTGCCATCGCCTTCATCGGCAGCGCGCAACTCGACCACCGCCACACTGTCCGGCGCCAGCGCGATCCGTTCCAGGTAGTACAGTTCGCCGCGGATCACCAGTGTTTCGACCGGTGCTTCGGAGTCCGGGACATCCGGTGACGGCGACTCGGCCGGCGGATCGGCCGGACCGCAGGCGGCCAGCAGGCCGGCCAGCATGGCCGACAGAAGGGTTCTAGCACTTGCCATATTCATGATTCCTGATCTCGGGTTGTCCGGAGTATAGGAGCGGGGGAAGCAAAAACCAAGCAGCCTGCAAACCTGCTTTCCAGGGCCGCGATGCTGCAACGGCGCGTGAGCGGCGACGGCCGACGTCGGCTCGGCCGGTGATTTGCTTTGCCAGCTCGGACAGGTCATGATCGACGGCTGACCAATCCTGCCGTTTGGACGGCCCCGGCCTTCCGCCACGGATCGAGAGCGCACTTGAGCAAAATCGGACACGTCCACGTTACCGACCTGCACGGCATGAGCCGGCTGGCGATCGACGGCGTGCTGGGAACAACCTCGCTGGTCGAGCAGATGCACTACGCCATCGGCCGGGTCTCCGGACCGTCTCTGCCGTCGGCGAACGGCCGCACACGCGGTATCACCGGGCTGGTGTACCGCTCGATCCATGGCGTGACCGGCCTGGTCGGCAGTTCCATGGATCTCGCCTTCGGCCAGGTCCTGCCGCGGCTGCGGCAACCGCACTCCACGCCGCAGCGCGACCGCATGCTGGCAGTGCTCAACGGCGTGCTCGGCGATCACCTGGAGGCCACCGAAAACCCGCTGGCGCTGCCCATGTCGCTGCGCCATGCCGGCAGGCCACTGCCCACCGACCCCGCCGAACTGGCCGCACGACTGCCGGAGCCGCGCCGCAAGATCGCCGTTTTTCTGCACGGTCTGTGCATGAGCGACCACCATTGGGCGCCGGTCGACGGCGAAGACGACCATGCCGACCTGCCCCGGCTGGTCGAGCAGGCGGCCGGCTACCTGCCCCTGCATCTGAACTACAACTCCGGCCGGCCGATCGCGCGCAATGGCGAGCAACTGTCCAATGTACTGGAGGATCTGACCCGCAACTGGCCGTTCCCGATCGACGACCTGGTCCTCATCGGCCACAGCATGGGCGGCCTGATCGCGCGCAGCGCGTGTCACTACGGGGAACTGGCCGGCCACGCCTGGATGGAACGATCGCGCCGCCTGATCGCGCTCGGCAGCCCGCACCACGGCGCGCCGCTGGAACGGATCGGCCACAAGGTCGACCAGGCCCTGGCCCTGACGCCGTTCAGCGCCCCGCTCACCCGCCTCGGCGGCATTCGCTCGGCCGGCATCACCGACCTGCGTCACGGCCAGCTGATCGATCCGGCCCACAGCCTGCGCCAGCCGCGCCATATCCGCCTGTACACGGTGGCGGCCACCCTGGCCGACGATGCCCAAGCCTGGAAATCCCGCACCCTGGGCGATGGCCTGGTCACGGTTGACAGCGCGCTGGGTCGGCAACTGGGGCGGGGCCAACAACCACCCCCGCATCGGCAAAGAGTGATCAAGCAAAGTGGCCACCTGGCCTTGCTGCGCCACCCCGACGTTGCCGACCAGGTGCTGGACTGGTTGAGCGACGACTGATCCTGCTGGGTCCGAGCCTTGCGATCCTAGGATCTGATCAGCCGATCATGAAGTCTCGCGACAGGTCGCCGGCAGCCATTCCGGTTTCAGCGGCTGGACGTCGCGCGGGCCGCATTTCCAGGTGATCGTCCCGTTCGGCGAGGCCAGGCCTTCCAGGCGCATCTGGCTGTGGCTGTCGCCGCCTACGCCGCGATACACCCGGCGCTGAAGCTGAACTTCCACCCTGGACTGGGCGCAACCGGCGTTCGCATTGCAGGCGCCAACCCCGTGTACGTTCAGGTTTCGGAAGGTCGGATGCTGGTCTGCGGGCGTGATTTGGAACTGCTCACGTTCACCGCTGACCGGAAAACGTCCATTTCTGACGTAAAACTCCGCCAGATCGGTCTTGATCGGCGCCAGTCCGGCCAGTGCTTCGGACACGCTCGCCCGAATCGTGAAATTCTGATAGGCAGGAATGGCCGTGGCCAGCAGGATGGCCAGGATCGCCATCACGATCATCAGTTCGATCAGCGTGAAGCCGCGGGTTGACGTTGAATACTGGTTCATGTCTCGGTCCTTTTTGAAGTGCATACGGAAAAGAATGCGAGAACCATGCCAAAGTCGAATTCCGCGTACTGGACGGCGACGCTGCCGCGGCCAATGGCGCAATCACCGTGGGGACGGGCGGACAGTTCGGCCGGATGGAAAGCCGCTACGGCGAGATTGAGATCCGCTCAATGACCAGGACACCGGGATCGGTCTGATCGAATTGAAGCTCGATGCGCCGCAGCCGGGTCGGATCGAAGTCACCACCGTGGAATAACGCCATGGGCACGGCCACCGACTGCAGCAGCGGTTCGGTGGGGTCGTGATAGCGCTGGCGGTCCAGCAGGTCGAGGCGGGTGTGACGCACCGGCAGCGGCGGCAACAGCTCGGCAAACTCGTCCAGGGGGCGCCGACCTTGATGGCCGTCGGCATCCTCCAGCACCACGGTAATCCCCAGGCGCGGACGCAGGGCGGCCTGCTCTTCCCCATTGGCCGAGGCTGCGGGGTCGGCATCGCCGTTGGGCGGCTTTCGCGGCGGCGGATCGCGGTCGGCCTGGGCCAGGTCCAGCCACAGCACGCTGTCCTGATCGATCCGGACGCGTTCATGGACCTCGGGCCCGAGGTCCACACGCCAGGCCGCTTGCCCGGGTTGATCTTCAGCCGCGTGCCAGCCCAGGAAGACCCCGGTCTGGCGGCGCTGCGGACTGCCGCGAAAACCGACGTCGCGCTCGGCCCAGAGATCCAGGTCAATCGCACTCAGAGTGACCCCGGGCAGACTTCCCAGGCTCAGATCCAGCCCCTGCTCGAAATCGGCCAGGATCACGCGCCGCCCGTCATCGCAGCGGGTCACGTAGAGGGTCGGCGGCAACAGGCTGCCGGCGGCGCGCGGATCGCAGAACAGTGCAGGGATTGCGGCCGGCCGGGCCAGGGCGTTTTCGACAAAGGCGGTCAGGTAGAGCAACCCCACGCGCCGCTGATCCTCGCCCGACAGCAGCCAGGCCCGGTTGAGCAGGCGCCCGGTACTCATGCCGGCGTCGTTGTCACCCCAGACGGTATTGAACTGACCATGGTTGGCGTGGTGCACGTAGAGCGAGGCGCTGAAGCGGCCGCGTGAAATATCGGGCCTGGTCCGCACCAGTTGACGGTCGCCGGCAAAGAAGTAGACGTCGGCGTCCATGCCGCCGTGAATGACGAAGTAGCTGACATCATCCAGCTCGGTCGGCTTGCCCGAGGTGTAGAACTGGCCGTCGATGGGGGCAATCGCCGCCACGCCCCGGATGCCGAAATCGAAATCAAAGGGGATGCGGGCGTCTTCAGGATAGCGATCGAGGCGGTTGAACACGGCGGCCAGCGCCGCCGCCTCACCGCCGCGGGAGTGGCCGATGAGGACCACCCGATCGAGATCGACTTGCCGATGAAGCGGATGCTCAGGGGCGGACTGCCACTGGCGCCAGGCCGCCAGATGCTCCAGCAGCAGCCATCCGCGCACCCCGTTTTCGCGCGGCACGTTGCCGAACAGACCGGCGTTGATGAAGTTCTGGTCGACCGACACAACGATATGACCGCGACTGGCCAGGTGCTCGCCCAGCCAGGCATAGCCGGGGTCGGAGTAGTGCATCATGTCGTGGTTGCCGTGGACGATGAGCACCAGCGGATGAGGTCCAGCCGCATCGACCGGGTACCAGACCCGGCCATTGA
>REEW01000128.1 GCA_007694885.1 Wenzhouxiangella sp.
ATCTGCGTTCATCCGCGGTAAAACCCCAATCCGCGGTAAAACCCCAACCGCGCTCAAAACCGGATCACAACCGGAATTCGGCACCGAGGTAGACCTTGCGCACGTTCTCGTCTTCCAGGACCTCGTCGGGCCGGCCGTGGGTCAGTACCCGGCCCTCGGAGATGATGTAGGCCCGGTCGCAGATGCCCAGGGTCTCGCGCACGTTGTGGTCGGTGATCAGAATGCCGATGTTGCGTTCGGTCAGCTGCTTGACGATGCGCTGGATCTCTCCGACCGAGATCGGGTCGACCCCGGCGAAGGGTTCGTCGAGCAGGATGAAGTTGGGGTTGCCGGCCAGGGCGCGGGCAATCTCGACCCGGCGGCGTTCACCCCCGGACAGCGACACGCCCATCTGGTCGGCCAGGTGGGCGACGTGGAAATCGTCCATCAGCCGGCCCAGTTCCAGGCGCCGGGCCTCGCGGTCCAGGTCCTTGCGCAGCTCGAGAATCGCCATGATGTTGTCGGCCACGCTGAGCTTGCGAAAGATCGAGGCTTCCTGGGGCAGGTAGCCCAGGCCCTTGCGGGCGCGCTGGTGCATGTTGGCCCGGGTCAGGTCGGTGGTGCCGATGCGGATGCGGCCGCCGTCGGCCGGCACCAGCCCCACGACCATGTAGAAGCAGGTCGTCTTGCCGGCCCCGTTGGGTCCGAGCAGGCCGACGATTTCGCCGCGATCGACCTGCAGCGAGACATCATGGACCACGGCGCGGCCGCGGTAGCGTTTGACCAGTTGCTCGGCGATCAGCATGGCCGGGGCTCAGTCGTCGGGGTCCGCGGAAGGCGGCTCATCGGTGCCGTCGTCCTCGTCCTCGGGCGCATCTTCCGGCTCGGGCTCTGGCTCCGGCGGGTCGGCTTCGCGGCGCTGCCCGGGCTCGAGCACCAGTTCGACGCCGCCGGTCCCCTCGATCCGTTCGCTGCCGAGGTTGTAGCTCAGGCTGGCCCCGGAAAACGTGCCCTGGGCGTCCTCGATGCGGGCATCGCCGATCATGGTGATCTGGCCGGTCTGCAGATCGTAGTTGAGCTGTTCGGAGCGGCCGGTGGTCACGCTGCCGTCCTCCATCACCATCCGCCAGGTGGTCGGACTGCCGAACAGTTCGACCCGCTCGAGTTCGCCGTCGGAGCGGTAAGCGCGCCCCTCGTCGGCCTCGACGCGGAGATCGCCCTGGACGATGCGCACGTTGCCCACCAGGGTCTGCAGGCCCGTGCGCATGTCGTAATCGCCGGACTCGGCGTTGATCTGGATGCGTTCCTGGCGCTGGTCAGCGCTGGCCGTGACCGCGGTCAGCGCCAGCATCAGACCGGCCAGGATGCAACTCGCCCTGTACATGGTCGGAGAACTCCACAGTGTCGTCGTCGAGCCGGATCAGCATGCGACCGGCCTGGACGAAAGATCCTGCCTGGTGCATTTCCACCGGGCTCAACGACTGGATTGTACGCTCGCGCGCGTGGTGGTGCAGGCGCTCGGTTGTGATGCGGACCATTCCGGTCGGCGCCGGGTGCTCCAGGACCACGTTGCCGGCCAGCACCATTTCGTCGGCCTCGCGCAACAGCTCGGCGCGGTCGGCCCGTCCGCTCCAGTTCACCCCGTCGGGCTCGATGTGGAAATCGGGCTCGAACAGGGTCGCCACGCGGGTCGCCGAGTCGTGCTCCAGGCGCGGCCCGGACACCAGCAACTCGACCCGGCCGTCGGCGGCGCGAAAGCTGGCCCGGAAATCGAACAGGCTGTAATCGAAGCGGGTATCGGGCAGGGTCGGGGCAATGCGCACGCTGCGATCGTCGGGAAACTGCCAGCGCACCAGGAACACCAGCACCAGCGCCAGGCAGGCGGTGAGCACGATCCGCCGGGTCACAGGTAGCTGTCCTGCCAGGCCTTGAGCGCGCCGCGCGCGGCCAGCAGCAGTTCGCAGAATTCGCGCACCGCGCCGCAGCCGCCGGTGGCGCTGGTGACCAGGTCGACGCGGCCGCGAATCCAGGCATCGGCATCGCCCGGGGCGGCGCTGAGGCCGCACAGTTTCATCGCCGACCAGTCGATCAGGTCATCGCCCATGAACGAAGTCCGCGCTCCATCGACGCCCAGCCCGGCCAGCAGTTCGGCCAGGGCGGCCTCCTTGTCGCCGGCGCCCTGGCGCAGGTGGGCAACGCCGATCTCGGCCATCCGCCGCTCGACCACACCCGAGCTGCGCGCGGTGATCACGGCGACCTGGATGCCGTGGCGCATCAGGGCTTTCAGGCCGAGTCCGTCGCGGACGTGGAACGCCTTGGTCTGGGTGCCGTGGTCGTCGAGGATCAGGCGGCCGTCGGTGAGCACGCCGTCGACGTCGAACACGGCCAGTTCGATGGCCGCGGCGCGGCGCTGGAGGTCGGCATCGGCGAGCGCGCTCATACCACCCCGGCCTGGAGCAGGTCCTGGAAATTCAGCGCCCCGACCAGCCGGCCGTCGCGATCGGTCACCAGCAGGCCCTGGACGCGGTGGCTTTGCATGACCTCGGCGGCCACCGCGGCCAGTTGCCCGGCCCCGACGGTGCGCGGATTCGGCGTCATCACCGAGCGAACCGGGTGGCTGCGAATGTCGGTCAGCTGCTCGACGTGGCGGCGCAGGTCGCCGTCGGTGACCACGCCGAGCAGGGTCTGGTCGGCGTCGAGCACGGCACACATGCCCAGGCGCGAGCGGGTCATCTCGAAGATCGCGTCGGCCACCGACGCCGTGGCCGACACCCGGGGCAACTGCTCGCCGCTGTGCATCACGTCGGCAATGCTGACCAGCAGCCGCCGGCCGAGCTTGCCGCCGGGGTGGGAGCGGGCGAAATCCTCGGCGGTGAAGCCGCGCGCTTCGAGCAAGGCCACGGCCAGGGCATCGCCGAGGGCGAGCTGGGCCGAGGTCGACGCGGTCGGAGCCAGGCCCAGCGGGCAGGCTTCCTGGTCGACGCTGGTGTCCAGGTGCAGATCGGCGTGCCGGGCCAGGGTCGAATCGGGCCGCCCGGACATCGCGATCAGGCCCACCCCCAGGCGCTTGATCACCGGCAGCAGACGCAATAGTTCCTCGGTCTCGCCGGAGTTCGACAGGGCCAGGAGCAGGTCCTCGCGGCGGATCATGCCCAGGTCGCCGTGGCTGGCCTCGGCCGGATGGACGAAAAACGCCGGTGTGCCGGTCGAGGCCAGGGTGGCGGCGATCTTGTGGCCGATGTGACCGGACTTGCCCATGCCGGTGACGACCAGGTGCCCGCTACAGCCCAGTATCCGCTCGACGCAGGCCACGAAGGTGCCGTCGAGACGGCCGGCCAGGGCGTCGATCGCGCGCGCCTCGGTGGTCAACACCTCGGCGGCGGTCCTGAGCAGCTGCTCGGGTGTGCGTTTGGTGTCGGTCCGGATTGCGCTCATGGCCTGCCTGGTTTTCGAAACATCCCTAGTGTAGCCGCCCTCAGCCGGCCACCGCGGTGGTGATGACCACGGCCTGGTAGACGATGAAACCGACAAACAGCAGCGCGGCGGTGGGGCGGCTGATCAAGCCGTGCCCGCGTCTGCGCCAGACCAGCACAAACAGGGCGATGGTCATCAGGAACATCACGCTCAGGTCGCGCTGCAGCAGAATCGGCTCGATGTGCATCGGGTGGACCAGGGCGGCGATGCCGAGTACGCCGAGCAGGTTGAACATGTTCGAGCCCAGGATGTTGCCGATGGCCAGGCCGTCTTCGCGCTTGAGCACGCTGGCGGCCGCGGCGGCCAGCTCCGGCAGGCTGGTGCCCAGGGCGATGATGGTCAGGCCGATCACGGCGTCGGACACGCCCACGATCAGGGCCAGGGTGACCGCGCCGTTGACCAGGATCTGTGCACTCAGCGGCAGGGCGATCAGCCCGACCAGGGTCCACAGCCCGGCCCGCCGGGTGCTCATGTTGCGCGGCACTTCCTCGCTCAGGGCGCTGGTCACGGGGTCGCCCTCGCCGCGGCGCAGCCCCAGCCAGACCATGCCGACCAGCAGCAATCCCAGCCCGCCCGCCAGGACCAGACCGTCGCTGCGGGTCAGCTCCAGGTTCCACATCAGGCCCAGGGTCAGCAGCATGATCGCGCCGAGTACCGGAAACTCGCGCTTGAGCGTGATCCGCTCGACCCTGAGCGGGTAGATCATCGCCGTCAGGCCGAGAATCAGGCCGACGTTGGCGATGTTCGAACCCAGCGCGTTGCCGATCGCCAGCGACGGGTTGCCGCGCAGCGAGGCAATCATGGAAACCAGCATCTCCGGAGCCGAGGTGCCGAACCCGACGATGGTCAGCCCGACCAGCAGGGGCGAGACGCCGATGTTGGTGGCCAGGGCCGAGGCGCCGGTGACCAGGCGGTCGGCCGCCCAGATCAGCAGGGTGAAGCCGGCGGCCAGTTCCAGCAGGGCGATGAAGAGCGTGGTCGACAATTCGTGTAGGTTCTCGGTGAGCGGTATGACGGCCGGCGGGTGCGCTACACTAGCCGGCCACTGGCTTTACCGGCATTCTGACGCATGGATCCAGAAAAAATTCAGCAACTGATTTTACAGGCAATGCCGTCGGCCCATGTTTCCGTGGCGTCCGACGACAACGTGCACTACACCGCACGGGTCGTGAGCGAGGAATTTTCCGGTTGTTCGCGCCTGCAACGTCATCGTCTCGTCCACGATGCCATCGGCCCGGCCATGGGCCGTGAAATCCACGCCCTGAGCCTGGTGCTCAAGGCGCCCGAAGAAGACTAGATCCTTGGCCCGTATCCAGATCACCGGCGGGCGGCGTCTGTCCGGCACGGTCGAGATTTCCGGGGCCAAGAATGCCGTTCTGCCCATCCTGATGGCCGCGCTGCTGACCGATCGGCCGTGCCGGCTGTCGGGGGTGCCGCACTTGCGCGACGTGACCACGACCATGCAGCTGCTCGGCCAGATGGGCGTGGACATCTCGGTCGGTGATCGCTCGCAGGTCAGCCTGGACGCGGCCGGCCTGGATACCGACCTGGCCCCGTATGAACTGGTCAAGACCATGCGCGCCTCGATCCTGGTCCTGGGGCCGCTTCTGGCGCGCAATGGATCGGCCCGGGTGTCGCTGCCCGGCGGCTGCGCGATCGGCGCCCGGCCGGTCGACCTGCACCTCAAGGGTCTGGCCGCGATGGGCGCCGACATCCGCGTCGAGGGCGGCTACATCCACGCCCGGGCCGAGCGCCTGCAGGGCGCGCGCGTGGTCCTCGATACGGTCACCGTCACCGGTACCGAGAACATTCTCATGGCCGCCACCCTGGCCGAGGGCACGACGGTGATCGAAAACGCCGCCCAGGAGCCGGAGGTGGTCGACCTGGCCGAGTGCCTGATCAGCATGGGCGCGATCATCTCCGGACACGGCAGCAACACCATCACGGTGCAGGGACGCGAGCGCCTGGCCGGCTACGACTACCAGGTCCTGCCGGACCGGATCGAGGCCGGCACCTTCCTGGTCGCCGGGGCCATGACCGGCGGCTGTGTGCGGGTGGTCAACGTACGCCCGGACACCATGGACGCTGTGCTTGACAAGCTCGGGGAGGCCGGCGCCGAGATCACCTGCAGTGAAGACAGCATCGAGCTGAACATGCACGGTCGAAGGCCGCGTGCGGTCAACGTCACGACCGCGCCGTATCCCGGTTTCCCGACCGACATGCAGGCCCAGTTCACCGCCCTGAACGCGATCGCCGACGGCACCGGGGTGGTCCGCGAAACGATCTTCGAGAACCGCTTCATGCACGTGCTCGAGCTCCAGCGCCTGGGCGCGGACATGCGCGTGGAGGGCAACACCGTGATCATCCGCGGCGTCGAGCGCCTGACCGGCGCGCCCCTGATGGCGACCGACCTGCGCGCCTCGGCCTGCCTGCTGCTGGCCGGCCTGGTCGCCGAAGGCGACACCATCGTCGACCGCGTCTACCACATCGACCGCGGCTACGAAAACATCGAAGAAAAGTTCGGCCAGCTGGGGGCAGCGATCCGGCGCTTGCCGGCGGGGTGAGGGCAGGGACCAGGCGCTGTGGCACCTGCGTGCTCTTCCTGAAACCT
>REEW01000131.1 GCA_007694885.1 Wenzhouxiangella sp.
AGCAGCGGACATGCCGACCAGGACGTGCTGGTGGCCTACCGCGAACTGGCCAGCTGGGGCTATCGCAACATCAGCATCCTCAAAGACGGCTACGAGGGATGGGATGAAGCCGGCCTGCCGACCGAAAGCAGCGCCCTGGCCCTGTCGATCAATTACGTGCGCCAGCTGCCGCCGGGCGCCATCGCTCCGGAAGCGTTTGCGGCCATGGAGTTCCCCAGCGCCGACCTTCAGCTGGTCGATGTTCGCTCCGATGACGAAATCTCGGCCGGCATGATCCCGGGCGCCATCCACGTGCCGCTCGATCGCCTGGAAGACATGATGGGCGACCTCGACAAGTCCAAGCCGGTGCTGGTGCATTGCGCGACCGGCGTGCGCGCCGAAATGGCCTACCGCACCCTCAACGCGGAAGGTTTCGACGTTGAATACGTCAACGTCGAGATGGACGTCGCCTCCGACGGCAGTTTCCGCATTCTCTAGTTCTTCGCGATACCTCGATGGCGGCGCATACAGCGCCGCCATCCCGTTCGCCGAACCTCTTCAACATCCGATCGAGCAAGCCATGAAAAGACGCCAATTCCTCCAGTTATCCGCCACCCTGAGCGCCGGGGCCATGGCGCCGATCGCCCTGACCGGCTGTGCCGACCGGCCCCTGCCGGGCACCGGTGAAGTGGTTCGCACCCCGACCGTGTGCAACGTGTGCTTCTGGCGCTGTGCCGGCACGGTTTCGACCGAAAATGGCCAGCCCTGGAAAATCGAAGGCAACCCGGACGATCTGCATTCGAGCGGGCGCTTTTGTACCCGCGGCGACGGCGGACTGGGGATGTACACCGACCCCGACCGCCTGAAGCAACCCATGATCCGGGTCACCGAGAACGGCCAGCAGCGATTCCGCCCGGCCACCTGGGACGAGGCGTTCGACTACATCGCCGCCAAGATGAACCGGATCAAGGAAGAACACGGCGAAGACCGGCTGTGCCTGTTCTCGCACGGACCCGGCGGCAGTTACTTCCGCCGCATGCTGACCGCGTTCGGCTCGCGCGGCTATACCCAGCCCTCGTTTGCCCAGTGCCGCGGCCCGCGCGACGTCGGCTTTGCGCTCACCTTTGGCGAAGGTGTCGGCTCACCCGATCGCACCGACATGGAGCACTCGCGCTGTATCGTCCTGATCGGCTCGCACCTGGGCGAGAACCTGCACAACAGCCAGGTCCAGACCTGGATCAGCGCGCTGCGCAAGGGCGCGACCCTGATCACGGTCGACCCGCGGTTCTCGGTCGCGGCCGGCAAATCGAAGCACTGGCTGCCGATCAAGCCCGGCACCGACATGGCGCTGCTGCTGGCCTGGATGCACGTGCTCATCAACGAAGGCCTGTACGATGCCGACTACATTGATCAGTACGTCACCGGCCTGGACAAGCTGACCGCCCACGTCCAGCAGTTCACCCCTGAATGGGCGTTCATGCAGACCGGCATCCGTCCGGAAGTGATCCGCGAGACCGCGCGCGAAATGGCCAAGGCCGCACCGGCCACCGTGGTCCACCCGGGCCGCCACGTGACCTGGTACGGAGACGACACCCAGCGCTCCCGGGCCATCGCGATCCTGACCGCGCTGCTCGGCGCCTGGGGCCGCCAGGGCGGTTACCTGGCGATGGAAGGCGTGGATCTGCCGCGCTATCCCCTGCCCGATCCGCCGGCACCGAAAAGCAACTGGATGGAAGCGGTCCAGAGCGAGTATCCGCTGGCGCCGGCCGGCATTGCCCAGAAGGTCATTGACGGCTCGATCGGCGAGGATGCCTTTTTCAAGGGCTGGTTCATCTACGGCACCAACCTCGGCTACACCATTCCCGGCGTGACCGAGAAACTCGCCCAGGCGGCCCAGTCGCTGGATCTGTTCGTGGTCGTCGACACCATGCCGTATGCCATCACCGGCTTCGCCGACGTCATCCTGCCTGAATGCACGTACCTGGAACGCCTCGACCCGATCCGCAACAGCCCCGAACGCGAGCCTTCGCTGGCGGTCAACTTCCCCGCCTTCGAGCCCAAGTTCGACTCCAAGCCCGGCTGGTGGATCGCCAAGCAGATCGCCGAGCGTCTGGATCTGGGCGACTGGTTTCCGTGGGACGACTACGGCGAGGAACTGGACTGGCAGCTGCGCCAGGTCGGCAGCTCGCTGGAAGAAATGCGCCGCATCGGGGTCAAGAAATTCCCGCGCACCACGCCGAAGTATTTCGCCCCGGGCGAGAACCGCCGCTTCAATACCGGCTCGGGCAAGGTAGAGCTGTATTCCGATCTGCTGGCCGACTACGGCCATGACCCGCTGCCGGTCTATACCCCGCCGCCAACGCGGCCCGATGAGAAACACCTGCACCTGAACTATGGACGCGCCCCGGCGCACACCTTCGGCCGGACCATCAACAACCCGACCCTGTTTGAATTGATGCCGGAAAACACCGCCTGGGTCCACCCGGTAGTCGCCGGGGACTTCGACGTTAAAAACGGCGAGTACGTGCGCCTGAAAAACCAGGACGGGGTCGAAAGCCTGCCGGTGCGGATTCGGGTCACCCAGCGCATTCGTCCCGACTCGGTCTACATCGTCCACGGCTTCGGCCACAAGGAGTCCCAGCTCGGCCTGGCCAACGGCCGCGGCGCCGATGACCAGGGCCTGATCACCCGCATTCTGGTCGACCCCATCATGGGCGGGACCGGCATGCGCGGCAACTTCGTCACCCTGATCCCCGAGGAGGCAAGCGCATGATCCGCTATGCAATGGTCATCGACACCAAACTGTGCATCGGCTGCGGCGACTGCGTTGTTGCCTGCAAGACCGAAAACAAGGTACCGGCCGGTTTGAACCGGGACTGGGTGGTCGAGGCGACCACCGGCACCTATCCGAACCTCAAGACCGAGTTTCGCTCCGAGCGCTGCAACCACTGCGCCAAGCCGACCTGCCTGTACGCCTGCCCGACCGCGGCCACGTATCGCTGGGAGGACACCAACATCGTCCTGGTCGACCCCAACAAGTGCACCGGCTGCGGCGCCTGCATCGCGGCCTGCCCCTATGACGCGCGCCTGATCATGAACGAAGGCTACGTCAGCAAATGCACGTTCTGCCATCACCGCGTCGAAAAAGGCCTGGATCCGGCCTGCGTCTCATCCTGCCCGACGGGTTGCATGTACTTCGGCGTACTCGACGATCCGAACTCCACGGTCAGCAAGCTGCTCGCCTCGCGCGACCACAAGTCGCTGCTCGACGAGACGGGCAACGAACCGCAAGTCTATTTCCTGACCTGATGCCTCATTGATTGCCGGAAGCAAACTCATGCGCGAAGAAATCCTCATTACCACCCGTGCCAACCCGAAGATCGACCCCAACGTGGCCGCCTGGGGCTGGCAAGTGATCGCTGATCTGTTCCTGGTCGGCCTGACCGCCGGCGCCCTGATCTTTACCGCCCTGGTCATTCTCGGCCGCAAGGAAGAAACCTTCGGCTTCACCGCCAAGCGCCTGCCGCTGATCGGGCTGATCTCGATCGGACTGGCGATGATGTTCCTGTTCCTGAAACTGACCCACAAGATCGTGTTCTGGCGCTTTTTTGGAGCCTTCGTACCCACCGCGGTAATGTCCTGGGGCGCCTGGCTGCTGCAGCTTGTGATTGTGGCCATACTGCTGCTGACCCTGCAGGGCCTGCGTGGTGGCTACCCCGCCCTTGCCCGCCCGGTCGACAAGTTCCGGATCGGGACCTGGGCGCTGGACTGGGCTGAACAGCATCGCCGGGCCATCGCCTGGGCCAGCGTTGTCCTCGGTGTGATCATTGCCTTCTACACCGGCTCGCTGATGACCTCGATGGACGCGCGCCCGTTTGCCAGCAGTGGCCTGATGGCGCCGCTGTTTCTGACCTCCGGCCTGGCGACCGCTGCCGCCGTGATCCTGATCGGCTCCGGCGTGCAGGCCGAACGGCAATTGTTCGCCCGCGTTCTGTTCGGCACCGTGGTGTTCAAGACGTTCTTGCTGGCCCTGACCCTGGCCAACCTGGCCAACGGTTCGCAGGTCCAGATGGAGTCGGTGCAGATGGTGTTCGGCGGCGAGTACACCCGGCTGTTCTGGCTGTTTTTCGTCATCCCCGGTCTACTGGTTCCGCTGGCCATCGAGGCCTTCGGGCTGCGCGGAAAACGGGCTTCCTGGATGATGATCAGCCCGGTGCTGGTGTTGTACGGCGCCTACATGCTGCGCCAGCTGGTCGTGGATATCGGACAGGTCTCGGGCTACCTCGATTACGTCAACACCTATAACCCCGCTCTGCTGGATCTTTTGCGCTAGAATCGCGCATTAGTGTTGACTAATTCACGAGGGTTTCTGCATGAGTTCCAAGCTTGTACGCATCGCGGCCGCTTGCGGCATCACTGCGGCCGTCGCCGTCCTGGCGACCGGCTGCACACCGAGCGAAGGGCCGTCATCGGCTGACCTGGAGCGGGTCGGCTCGTCCATTGCCCGAGGCGAGGCCATCGTCACGGTCCCTGCCCTGTCAAGACGCATCGTCGAAGACCAGGGCGATTTCCGGCTGGTCGACCTCAGGCCGGTGATCGCGTTCGAAGACGGACACATCCCCGGCGCGATGAGCGTGGGCGTGACCGAAATCGTCAAGGCGGACCGGGCCCGCGAAGTCGCCGGTAACCGCCAGCTGGTGCTCTACAGCGGTGACGGCATCGCCGCCTCGCAGGCCAGCGCCCTGCTCCAGTTGCAGGGCATCAATGCGGTTGCACTGCAGGGCGGATTCGACGCCTGGTTCGCCTACACCAGCGATCCGGCCCATGAACTGCCCGGCCAGGAGCCGATGCTGGGCTCCGAGGAACGCCGACAGCTGGCGCAGTTCTTCCACGGCGACGACGCAACAGCAACGGCCGCTCCCAGCGGGCGTGACCGCGCCGCCGCCCTCGGACTGACCCCGGCCACTCCTTCCGCACCGGCTGCGGCGCCCCAGGTCGACGATCCGCACGGCCTGGGCCTGCAGTACGGCCTCGGAGTCGGGATCGAATTCGAACTGGCCGCCGCAGAGGACGCCCCGGCCGCAGAAGAAGAGCCGGCACCGCGTCGCCGCCTGCTGATCGGCGAGGGCTGCTGAGACCTTTGCCGGGGAGCATTCGGGCGTGAAGCACTGGACCAAGCCGGCCTTCTGGGCCGGCTTTTTCTTCTACGCCGGCACCGCGCTGGCACAGTCCGCCTGTCTGGACTGCCACGAGGCACACATCCCGGCCGATGACGACCCGCACGCCTTCCTCGCCGGCCAGTGCCAGGCCTGTCATCTCGGCGACGGCGAGGCAAGCGAACTGGACCGGGCACACGCCGGCATGGTGGCCTCGCCGGGTTGGCTGGACAACGCCGAACAGACCTGCGGCAACTGCCATGTCGACGAAACCCGTCACGTCCTCGAAGGACTGATGCACAGCGGTCGCGGCATGGTCAACGTCACCCGCTACACCCTGGGCGAGCAGGACAGCCCCGACCAGGGAGACGGCCGCCTCGACAGTCTAGACCACAGCGTGGCCGATTCCATGCTGCGCAAACACTGCGCGAGCTGCCACCTGGGCCAGCCGCAACACCAGATGACCACCGAAGAACCGCTCGGCAGCCGCGGCGGTGGCTGCCTGGCCTGTCACGCGCCGCACCCCAGCCAGCGCGAACAGGGCCATCCGCCGCTGTCGGCGACGGTCGCTGACCAAAGCTGCTCGGGCTGCCACTCGCGTTCGGGTCGCATTGCCCTGAACTACGCCGGGCTGGCCGAGGTCGACGCCCATGTGCTCGACCAGGAGCATCCGCATCCGCTCTACTACCTGCCCGACGGCCGCCTGGTCGAAATGATTCACGACGACGTCCACCATCAGGCCGGTCTGGCCTGCATCGATTGCCACACCACGCGCGATGTCATGGGCCCCACCGGGCACTTTGCCCACGGCTCGGAGGCGGTCGATATTCAGTGCAGCGATTGTCATGATCAGCGTCATGATCAGCGTCATGATCAGCGTCA
>REEW01000086.1 GCA_007694885.1 Wenzhouxiangella sp.
ACGGTCAAACCCATCCGACACCTCCAAAACCCCGACCCGGGGTTACACCCCCGACGGTCAAACCGGAACATGGGCCTGCGGGGGTTTGGTGCCAACCGTGACATGGGCCGTCGGCCGCGTAGGGCCGACCTACGGGTGCCATCAGCGTTGGTCGGAGTTGCATTCCGGACGATCCAGGTGGCAACCGGAACAGGGTTTACGGCCGCAGGCTGCGGCGTTTGCGCACGACCAGCATGGCCATTTCCAGGGCCTGCTCGTAGTTCAGGCGCGGGTCGACGGTGGTCTTGTAGCAGCGCTTGAGATCCTGCTCGAGGAGTTCGCGGGCGCCGCCGATGCACTCGGTGACGTTCTCGCCGGTCAGTTCCAGGTGCACGCCACCCAGGCGCGAGCCGCAGGCTGCGTGGACGTCGAAAGCCTGCTCGACCTCGGCCTGGATGTTGGCGAAACGGCGCGTCTTGTAGCCGCTGTCGGTCTTTTCGGTGTTGCCGTGCATGGGATCGCACACCCACAGCACCGGCGAGCCGGTCGCCTTGACCGCCTCGATCAGACCGGGCAGGTGATCGGCCACCTTGTTGGCGCCCATGCGGTGGATCAGCACGATGCGGCCGGCTTCGTTGTCCGGGTTGAGGGTGCGCAGCAGGCCCTTGAGCCAGTCGCTGGACATGCCCGGGCCGACCTTGATCCCCAGCGGGTTGCGGATACCGCGAAACATCTCGACGTGGGCGCCGCCGAGTTCGGCGGTTCGCATGCCGATCCACGGAAAGTGGGTGGACATGTTGAAGTGGCCCCACTGGCGCGGGACGCGGCGAACCAGGGCCTGCTCGTAGTGCAGGTGCAGCGCTTCGTGCGAGGTGAAGAAATCGACCCGGCGCAGGCTGCCCGGCTGCTGGCCGGTGATGGTCTCGACGAAGCGCACCGAGTGGCCGATGCTTTCGGCGATGCGGCGGAACTCCTCGGCCAGCGGCGAATGCTGGACCCAGCCCAGGTCCCAGTACTCGGGATGGTGAAGGTCGGCGAAGCCGCCGTCGACCAGGGCGCGGACGAAATTCATGGTCATGGCCGAGCACGAATGCGCGGTCAGCAGCCGGGACGGATCCGGTCGGCGCGCCTCGGGGGTGAACTCGGGTGAGTTGACCAGGTCGCCGCGATAGGTCGGCAGGGTCACGCCGTCGCGGGTTTCGGTGTCCTCGGACCGGGGCTTGGCGTACTGGCCGGCGAAGCGACCGATCCGCACCACCGGCATTTCCAGGCCGTGGAGCAGAACCAGCGACATCTGCAGCAAGACCTTGAGGCGGTTGGCGATGATCGACGGCTCGCACTCGGAAAAAACCTCGGCGCAGTCGCCGCCCTGGAGAAAGAAGCGCTTGCCGGCCTGGGCATCGGCGATCTGTTCTTTCAGGGCGAGCACTTCCCAGGACGTCACCAGCGGCGGCATCTGGCTCAGGTGATACACCGCCCCTTCCAGCGCCCGCAGATCCGGATAAGTGGCCTGCTGTCCGGCGCTTTTCTTCTGCCAGGAGTCGGGAGCCCAGCCCTTGGCCGGGGTGATGGTCTTGAGTGCTTCGGTCATCTTCTTTTACCCTGGAACGGTCCGCTTAACGAATTCTTGAGGCCCACAGCATAAACACTGTCAAGGCAACATACCAGAGCAGCGTCCACGCCGGCATGGACAGGCCCAGAAAGGTCCAGTCGATTTCGGCGCACTCGCCGGCCCCGGTGAACGCCTCGCGGACGATCTCGCTCATCGGAAACTCGAATTCGCGCATGAAATACAGGCCCGGCCCGCAGTCGGGGACCTGGTCTTCGGGCAGGCTCTGCAGCCAGACGTGGCGCCCGGCCGTGGCCAGGCCCCAGCCGGCCCCGGCCAGGTAGGGCACGGCGTAAACCCAGCGCCCCCAGCGGCGCGGGCCATGGATGGCCGCAGCCAGGGCGATCGTGCCCATGATCATGAAACCGAAACGCTGCAGCATGCACAGCGGACACGGCTCCAGCCCCATCACGAACTCGGCGTAATAGGCAAACGCCAGCAAGGCGGCGCTGGTCAGAAAGATCAGGATATAGGGCGTGCGCCCGCGCGAAATTCGGTCCATCGGCAACAACTGGTGAGAGAGCAGCCTACCCGACAGACAGCAACGGGGCGGCCAGGTTTCGTGTCAAGGCGTTGGACCGGCCGGCTCGGCTTCCGGGACCGGCTCGCGCGAGACGCGAATGCGCAGGTACACC
Organism: Wenzhouxiangella sp.; assembly: GCA_007694885.1. GTDB lineage: Bacteria > Pseudomonadota > Gammaproteobacteria > Xanthomonadales > Wenzhouxiangellaceae > Wenzhouxiangella. The sequence continues at coordinate 2,224 of REEW01000086.1, forward strand.
GCCGCCGTTTCCGGCGTGGCCATGGCGTCGCCGTCGACCACGCTCAGGGTGGCGGTGTCGCCCTCGGGCACGCCGAGGATGGAATCGACCAGTTCTTCCCAGCCGCCGTCGACGCGCTCGAACACGGCCACGTGCAGCCACAGGCTGTTGGCCGGGGCCGCCGATGCCGAGACCGGCTCGATCTCGACCTCGAGGCGGTAGCCGTCTTCGTCGGAACCGGTCTCCAGGCTGGCCGGGCTACCGGCCGCCAGCATCATGCTGGGGGTGCCGCGCTGGACGCCGTCGATGTGGAGCTCGGCCTCGACCAGGTACAGCGGCTCTTCGGCCACTGCGGCCGGGGCCAGGGCCAGGGCCGCCAACGCGAAGGCCAGAACGGGCAACAGGCTCAAGCCACGCATGCCGGTCAGGCCCCGCCGCGCCGGAAGCGCTCGGGCAGCACTTCGGTTTCCTGGTCGGGCTGGTCGGCGCCTTCCTTGGCCACCGGCATCAGATCCTGCTTGGACACGCCCAGCAAGATGGCCGCGTTGCCGGCGATGTAAATGGAGGAGTACGTACCCACGATCACGCCCATGATCAGGGTCATGGCAAAGGCATGGATGATCTCGCCACCAAAATAAAACAGCGCGATCAGCACCAGCAGGGTGGTCAAGGAGGTCATCACTGTGCGCCCGAGCATCTGGTTGATCGACAGGTTGCACAACTCCAGCGGCGTGCCCTTGCGCTTGACCCGGAAGTTTTCCCGCAGGCGGTCGTAGAGGACGATGGTGTCGTTGAGCGAATAGCCGATCACGGCCAGGATCGCCGCCACCACGGTCAGGTCGAAGTTGACCTGGAACAGCGACAAAAGGCCGACCACCAGTAACACGTCGTGGACCAGGGCGGCCACCGCCCCGACGGCGAAGCGCCACTGGAATCGGAACGAGACATACAGCAGGATGCCGATGATCGCGTAGAGCAGGGCCAGGCCACCCTGCTCGGCCAGCTCCTGGCCGACCTGAGGGCCGACGAACTCCACCCGCCGCAAGTCGATGCCCGGCGTGTCTGCCGACAAGGCCTCCAGCACCAGGGTCGACAGGTCGGCGCCGGTCTCGTCGTCCTGGTCGGCCGGCATGCGCACCACGATGTCGCGCGCGGTGCCGAAGGTCTGGACGGTGAAATCGTCGAAACCGGCCTCGGTCAGGGTGTCGCGCAACTCGCCCAGATCGGGCGCGGCCGGGTAGCTGACCTCGATCAGGGTGCCACCGGTAAAGTCCAGGCCGAAGTTGATCCCGCGCGTGAGCAACGAGCCAATCCCGATCGCCAGGACGATGGCGGAGATGACCAGCGCGGTCTTGCGCTGGCCAAGAAAGTTGATGTCGGTGTTGGTCTTGATGATGTCCATGGCTCGTCCTTTAAATCGCCAAAGCCTGGACCCGCTTGCGCCGGCCATAGATCAGGCTGATCACGCCGCGGGTGCCGATGATGGCGGTGAACATCGAGGTGGCGATCCCGAGGCTCAGGGTCACGGCGAAGCCCTTGATCGGCCCGGTGCCGAACATGAACAGCACGATGGCCGCGATCAGCGTGGTGACGTTGGCGTCGGCAATGGTCGAAAAGGCTTTTTCGTAGCCGGCGCGAATCGCCGCCTGCGGCGTGTTGCCGTTGCGCAACTCCTCGCGTATTCGTTCAAAGATCAGCACGTTGGCGTCAACGGCCATACCCACCGTCAGGACGATCCCGGCGATGCCGGGCAGGGTCAGGGTCGCGCCCAGCAGCGACAGCAGGGCCACGATCAGGACCAGGTTGGCGGTCAGGGCAAGGTTGGCGACCAGGCCGAAGACCTTGTAGTAAATACCCATCACGACCAGCACCAGGGCAAAGCCGATCAGAACCGAGCGGAAGCCCTGGTCGATGTTGTCCTGGCCCAGGCTGGGGCCGACCGTGCGCTCTTCGATGATCTGCATCGGCGCGGCCAGGGCGCCGGCGCGCAGCAGCATCGACAGCTGGGCGGCCTCGGTGGCCGAGCCCAGGCCCGTGGTCTGGAAACGCCGGCCGAAGGGCTCGCGGGTGACCGCGGCCGAGATCACTTCCTCGACCCGGCGCGTGGTCTGGACTTCCTCGCCGTCGACTTCGCGGGTCTCGGGCCGGTGCTCGATGAAGACCACGGCCATGCGGTTGCCGACGTTCTGGCTGGTGTGTTCGAGCATGCGCCGGGCGCCGACCCCGTCCAGGGTCACGACCACGTTGGGCTGACCGGTCTGCTGGTCAAAACCGGCCGCGGCCCCGATCAGGTTGTCGCCCGAGGCGATCACCGTGCGCGACAGCAGGATGGGCGTGCCGTCGCGCATGAAGTACAGGCGCGACTGCGGCGGAATGCGGCCGGTCCGGTGGGCCTCGAAGGGATCGTTCTGCTCGTCCACGCCGCGGTATTCAACGGTCGCCGTCGAGCCCAGCACGCGCTTGGCTTCGGCCGTGTCCTGCACCCCCGGCAGCTGAACCACGATGCGGTCGGAACCCTGCTGCTGGATGATGGGTTCGGAGACGCCGAGCTCGTTGACCCGGTTGCGCAAGGTGGTGATGTTCTGGCGCAGCGCAGTCTGCTGCAGGTCCTGCAGCACCGACTCGTCGATGGTGGCGCGGATGTTGAAGGTTTCCGAGCCTTCGCGCCGTTCGATGATGAGTTCGTCGAGTTCGCGCTCGATCAGGCGCACGGCCTGCTCGCGATCCTCGACGGTCCGGAGCTCGGCGACCACGCTGTTGCGATCCATGCGCACCGAGCGGTAGCGGATGTTGCCCTGGCGCAGTACGGTGCGGATGTCGCTGGTGAAGCGCTCCAGCTGCTGGGTGCGGGCGGCATCCATGTCGACCTGCATCAGGAAGTGGACCCCGCCCTGCAGGTCCAGCCCCAGCACCATGGGTTCGGCCTGAACCGCGCGCAGCCAGCCCGGCGTCGAGGGCGCCAGGTTCAGCGCCACCACGTAATCGGTGCCCAGTTCGTCGCGCAGCAGGTCCGCCGCGCGCGCCTGGCGGTCCGGGTTGTCCAGCCGAACCAGCAGGCGCTGCGGATCGAAATCCACCGAGTTGTACTCGATCTCGGCGCCGCTGAGCAGGGTTTCGATCCGGTTCGACAAGTCGGTGTCGAGCTCGAAACCGCGCAGCGAGGAGACCTGTACAGCCGGGTCATCGCCGAACAGGTTGGGCAGGGCATAAATCATGCCGACACCCAGGGCGATCACCAGCAGGGCGTATTTCCATGGCGGGAAACGGTTCATGCAATCAAAGTCCGCATATCTTTCAAGGGTTTGTCAATGCCGGCCTCAGCCGGCTGAATCCATCGTGCCCTTCGGCACCACCTGGGCGACCGAGTGACGCTGGAGCTTGACGGTCACGTTGTCGTCGAGCTTGACCGAGACGAAACTGTCGCCCACTTCGGTGATCTTGCCGAGCAGGCCGCCGGCGGACACCACTTCATCTCCGACCGACAGACCGGACACCAGTTCACGGTGTTCCTTGTTGCGTTTCATCTGCGGGCGAATCAGCAAAAACCAGAAAATCACCACAATCAGAATCAGCGGAATCAGGCTGCCCCAGATGCTGGGCTGCTGGGCGGCCGCATCCTGGGCCATGGCGCTGGCAATCAGAAAATCCATAGGACGATCCTCGGCAATCAGATACTGGAACGATATCGGGGCACAACAGGGCCCCGACAAGAGCCGGTCATTATTGCATAGACCGGTGCCGGCGACCAAGTCGGGGGGGGTTCCGGTTTACGGTTTACGGTTTACGGTTT
>REEW01000132.1 GCA_007694885.1 Wenzhouxiangella sp.
TCGGTATTGTGGTTCATTTCGGTTCCTTGCGTCATTGCGCCACAGTGCGCAGAACCGATTACAGGCGATGTCGGCGGCCAGGCCAACGACAGACAACCGCCATGGCGGGCTGTTGTCGCAAACGACAGCAATGCGACAACGGGTCAGCCGGCCGGTCGTTCAGCGTGGTCCGGCTTTTGGCAGATAAAATGACCCCCTTTGGTGCGGGATCCTCGCGTACTATCAACGTATTGATCAAAACGGGCAAGGAAAGGGAGAAAGCATGACAACTTCACGCTGGGTGTATGGCTTCGAACAGGGCGACGGTAGCGACAAGCGGCTGCTGGGCGGCAAGGGCGCGAATCTGTGCGAGATGACGCGGATCGGGATCAATGTCCCGCCCGGTTTCGTGGTGACCACCGAGGCCTGCGTTGCCTGTTTGGGGCATCCGGAACAGCGCCTCCCGGACGGCCTGATGGACGAGGTGCGCAGCCAGATGGCAGCCCTCGAGCAGCAGACCGGCAAATCCTTTGGCGGCGCCGATAATCCGCTTCTGGTGTCGGTGCGTTCGGGCTCGGCGATGTCGATGCCGGGCATGATGGACACCATCCTCAATCTCGGCCTGAACGCGGACACGCTGGCCGGCCTGATTCGCAATACCGGCAACCCGCGCTTTGCCTACGACGCTTACCGCCGCTTCATCCAGCTGTTCGGCAAGGTCGCGCTGGGCGTGCCCGACGAGTTGTTCGACCGGGAGTTCGAGCAGGTCAAGGCCAGGGTCGGCGTCCATACCGACCTGGAACTGGACGCCGATGCGCTGGCCGAGATCAGCAAACGTTTTCTCGAGGTGGTGGCCGACCATACCGGGCGCGCGTTCCCTTCCGACCCCAATGAACAGCTGGAATTGTCGATCCGTGCAGTGTTCAACTCGTGGATGGGCCGGCGCGCGGTCGATTACCGGCGCGAGTTCCGTATCACGCCGGAAATGGCCAATGGCACGGCGGTGAACGTGTGCACCATGGTGTTCGGCAACATGGGCTCGGACTGCGCCACCGGTGTCGGCTTTACCCGCAACCCCGGCACCGGCGAGAACCAGCTCTACGGCGAGTACCTGGTCGACGCCCAGGGCGAGGACGTCGTGGCCGGCATTCGCACGCCCAAGCCGATTGCCGAACTCGAGCGCGATCTGCCCGACAACTACCCTGAACTGCTGGCCCTGCGCGACCAGCTCGAGCGCCATTACCAGGAGGTCCAGGACTTCGAATTCACCATCGAGCGCGGCACCTTGTACTGTCTGCAAACGCGCAACGGCAAGATGAATTCAGCGGCGATGGTGCGCACCTCGGTGGAAATGCACGAGGAGGGTCTGATCACGCGCGACCGGGCCCTGGCCCGGGTCGATCCCGCGCAGCTCGAGCAGATGCTGTTTCCGCGCCTGGATCCGGCCCACGAGGCCCAATCGGTGGCCAGCGGGCTGCCGGCTTCGCCGGGTGCGGCCAGCGGCCAGGTGGTGTTCGATGCCGACCGGGCCGTGGAACTGGGTAGCCAGGGTATCCCGGTGCTCCTGCTGCGCGAAGAGACCAAGCCCGAGGACATCCACGGGTTTTTTGCCGCACGCGGCATCCTCACCAGTCGCGGCGGCAAGACCTCGCACGCGGCGGTTGTGGCGCGCGGCATGGGCAAGCCCTGCGTGGCCGGCGCCGAGGGCATCGAAGTCGATGTCGCCAGGCGGACCGCGCGGGTCGGTGCCGAGATCATCAAGGAAGGCGACGTGCTGACCATCGACGGCAGCAGCGGGGCCGTTTATCGCGGCCAGGTGGCGACCGTGGAGCCGGAGTTCACTGAAAGCCTCAGCACCCTGCTCGAGTGGGCCGACGAGCGCGCCAGGCTCAAGGTGCGGGCCAATGCCGACACGCCGGAAGACGCCGAGCGCGCGCTGCGCTACGGCGCGACCGGCATCGGCCTGTGCCGGACCGAGCGCATGTTCAACGCCGCTGACCGGCTGCCGATCGTGATCGACATGATCGTCGCCGAAACCGTCGAGGCGCGCGCAGCCGCCCTCGACCGTCTGCTGCCGATTCAGCGGGCCGACTTTGCCGGCCTGTTCCGGGCGATGGCGCCGCGACCGGTGACGATTCGTCTGCTCGATCCACCGATCCACGAATTTCTGCCCGATGAACGCGTGCTCGAGGAAGAGATCGCCCGTTTGAAAGACCTCCACGGTGCGGTACGCGGGTTGGAGGTGATGGCCGACGCGGCGCGCATGGACCCGGGCATGAATCTGCCGGCCTCGTTGCGCGAGGCCGGCGATACGCGCCGGCTCGACGCCCTGATCGCGCGCAAGGAACTGGTCCTGGCCAAGGCGCGTGCGCTGCGCGAGGTCAACCCCATGCTTGGTCATCGCGGCGTGCGCCTGGGGATCACGTTCCCCGAGATCTACCGTATGCAGATCCGCGCCGTGCTCGAGGCGGCGGTCGAGTGCCTGCGCGACGGGATCGATATCGACCCCGAGATCATGGTGCCGCAGGTCTGCACGGTGCAGGAGATCATGCTGGTGCGTGGCCAGCTCGAAGAAGTGCGGGCCGAGGTGCAGGCCGAGCACGGCATCGAGGTGCCGTGCCGTTTCGGCTCGATGATCGAGGTGGTGCGTGCCTGCCTGCGGGCCGAAAGCATGGCCGAGGTGGCCGAGTTCTTTTCCTTCGGCACCAACGACCTGACCCAGGCGGTGTTCTCGTTCTCGCGCGAGGACGCCGAGAACAAGTTCCTGCCGATGTACAACGAGCGCGGCATCCTCCAGGACAACCCCTTCGAGGTGCTCGACGTCAAGGGCGCGGGCCGCCTGATGGCGCTGTCGGTGGAGTGGGGACGCTCGGTCCGGCCGGACCTGCACGTCGGCATCTGCGGCGAGCACGGTGGTCACCCGGCCTCGATCCGCTTCTGTCACGGCATCGGACTGGACTACGTGTCCTGCTCGGCTCCGAGAGTGCCCATCGCCCGCCTCGCCGCCGCCCAGGCGGCGCTGGAAGATTGACCGTCGATGTGGTTGTAGCCAACTGAAACCTGCCAGGGAGAACGTCCTTGAAAAACCATCGTGTATCCATGTTCGCTCTTGCGATCCCGGCGATCCTGCTGCTTGTGGTCGGTTGTGGCACCACGCCGCCGCCGCCGCCGGAGCCTGAGCATGCCCCGACCGGCCATTTTGCCGACTCGGCCAATCTGCGTTATTCCAACAAGTGGCGTATCGAAGTCAGCGAAGGCGCCAGATCCACCGGCGAGATCGTTTTTCACCTGACGCCTTTTGGTGGTGAAACGCAGGTCATCGCCGTGCCCATCGAACGCGGCACGGGCGAAAACCGGGTGGCCCGGGAGATCCGGGACGTGTTCCGCGACAGCATCGATCCGGGCAGCTTTACAGTAGAAGTCGATGACGGCGAGGATGTGCTGGTCAAGAAGCGTCGTGACGCCGAAAATTTTGCGCTGAGTGCGGTCAGTTCCACGGTCGGGAGCGTGCGCCTTCGGGTGCAGGCGGAGTAGTCAGCCCCGGCGCCCCGAACGGTTCCGAATGCGGTTCAGGGCATCTGTTCGGCCTGCGCCTTGCGTCGGCGCAGGCTTTCCTTCCAGTGTTGCACGCGGACCCGCTCCTTGATCAGTTCGATCGCCTCGAGCGACATGCGCGTGCCAAGATCCCCCAGCTCGGGGTGGTCTTCCAGAATGGCGTCGATGATGACCGTGACCGCCTCGTCGACCAGGCGGTTGTTCTCGGCCGCGCTGATGTCGCGCACGGTGCGATCGACCACCTCGGCGACGATGTCGTTGATCGACTGGCGCAGCTGATTGACCACCGCCCGGCCGACCACCGGCACCCGGTCAAGGTTGCGGATGCCGGCATTGGCCCTGACCGACTCGGCGATGACCAGGTCGACGTACTCACGAATCTCGTCCTGGTGCTTGTCGTAGCTCCGCTGGGCGATGTAGCCGATCCGGCGTGACAGATGCTCGACCAGCTTTTCGCGCTGGGGCGCGATCACCCGGGTGATGATTTCGCGCGTGATCGGCGCCTCTTCTTCGAATTCGCGCCGCACGTCGTCCAGGGTGCGGATCGTTACCCGGTCGGACACCTCGTCGATGAAGGCATTGAAGTAGAACTCGAAGAACTGGTAGATGCGGGTATTGGTCAGGTCGATGATGCCCATGCGCTGCAGGCGCACCAGCATCGAGACCACCCGCAGCAGGCGCAGCATCCGGAACGAGCCGATCGGGATGCAGCCGAGCAGGTCGTACCAGTGCATGAAGGGATAGAAGTACCAGCGCGGGTAGCTCTGCCTGCGCACCGCCACCAGCCACTGGAAAAAGAATTCGGCCAGGAAGATGGCGATGAAAATCAGGTCATAGAACAGGAAATGCTGGTGGACATGCTCGCCGTAGAAGCTGCTGAAAGCGGGCAGCCGGTCATCGAGCAGGGCCTGGATGGCGGCGGTGCCGTAGAGGGTGTCGAACAGGATGAAGCTCAGGTTCGCAATCACCAGCGCGACCATGAACAGATCCAGCGCCAACCACGAGGTCTGGCTGGAGTCCCTGAGCTTCTTTCGATCGATCTTCCACGGCATGGTGGTTCCTCGGTGCGAATCTTGACTTGATGCCAGCCTATCCCGGATTGGCCACGGTCATGGACCCGGTCCGTCCGGTAGCCCCTCGGCCAGCACCCGATCCACCGCCGCCATCAGTTGCTCGATCTCGGTCGGCGCGTTCGGCCAGTGCGGCGACAGGCGCAGCCAGCCGTCGGGCGTGCCGCAGCCGATGCCGTGCTCTGCCAGGGCGCGGGCCCAGGCCGGGGTGGTGGACGGGTCGGGCGGGCGCACGCTCAGGATGCCGGACCGGCCGCCGTACTCTGCCATGCGTGCGCTCTCGAAACCGCGCTCGATCAGTCCGGGCTCGGCCGCGTCGTGCCAGGACTGGACGTGTTCGAGAATCGCCGCCACGCCGAGCTGCTCGATCAGCCCCAGGCTGGCTTCCAGCCCGGCGGTGGCGAGCACGTTGAAGGTCCCGGCCTCGGCCATGCGTGCGCTCTGGACGATCGGCCGGTCGTAGCGCAGCTGGCCCGGGCCCTCGGTCAGGAAAGCAAACGGGTCTTCGTGGCTGAGCCAGGCGGCGACGTTGGGCTCCAGGCGCTCGGCGGCCTCAGGGCTGGCGTAGAAGGCGGCCAGGCCTTCCGGCGCCATCAGCCACTTGTGGCTGCCGGCGGTCAGGTAGTCGATGTGCATGGCCTGGACGTCCAGCGGCACGACGCCGGCGGCCTGGATGGCGTCGACGAACAACTCGCTGCCGTGGCGGTGGCACAACTCGCCCATCGCTTCGAGCGGCATGCGCTGGCCCGTGGTGAACTGCACGGCGCTGACCGCGACCAGGCGAACGCCGGCGCGCAGGTGGTCTTCCAGCGCTTCCAGGGCGGCAGGGCGATCGTGGCGGAAGGCCTCGGTCTCCATCCAGAGGATCTCCAGGCCGTGGCGACGGGCGGCCTGCTGCCAGGGCGTGACATTGGTCGGGAACTCGCCCTTGAACAACACGATCCGGTCGCCGCGCCGCCAGGGCAGGCACAGGGCCACGGTCATCACCCCGGCCGAGGTGTTGGGCACCAGGGCCATGTTTTCGGCGGTGGCGTTGATCAATCGGGCCAGCTGGCCGCGCAGGCGCTCGCGCCGCTCCATTTCCTCGCGGTACCAGAGCATGCCGTGGCGGGCATAGCCGTCCAGTACGCCTCTGACGGCCTGGCGGACCGGTTCGCTGGGCGGGCTGAGCGAGGCGTGGTTGAGGTAGACGGCCACCTCGAGGTCGGGAAACAGGGCGCGGCTGCCGAGCGCGGCCCGGGCCGGCGGCGAGGACGAGGAAACAGGCGCTTCGGTTGGAGAATGCATGGGCGGTTGAGTTCGCTGAACGGAATGCCAGGAGCCAAGATACCAATTCGGCCGGTCGCGGGCCGGCCCGGGCAAGTCGAAACAGCGCCGTTGGCAA
>REEW01000121.1 GCA_007694885.1 Wenzhouxiangella sp.
TCGCCGGCCTCGTCCAGGGGCGTGACCAGGGCGGTGTAGACGCCTTGAACCTGCAACATCATGTTGCTCCGTGGTTTGACTTGATGTGTGCTCCAAAGATACCCGCCCGTGTGCCGGTGGGCAAAGAAAATCAGTCAATTCGTCCCCGCGACGCCGGACCGATCTGACCGTAGGCAACATGCGCTGCAACCCCGGTGCCGATCACCGCACCGTAGTGGCTGAGTCAACACTGCCTGCGTCTAGGGCCCCTCGACCTCCAACGGGTTCTCATGCACCCACGGGTCGTCGCGCACGGCCGTCACTACCCAGTCTACCCGTAGCCCTTCCTGGCCGCCGGCAATCACGAAGCGGTTGTCCGAGACCTCCGACTCGATGTAGACCGGGGCAAAGCCGCCGATGCAGGTGAGCTGGTACTGTGCATTGGTGTTGAGCGCCTGGAAGTAACTGGGCAGCTCGACTTCGGCCCGGCCGTCCGGCCCGATCACCGCCCGCCCGCGGTACTGCGTACCGTACTCGGGCGACTCGACCACGGCATGGCGCAGGCGCATGTCCGGGTCCATCGGGTGCTCGATATCGAAAAGCTTGGCGCCGCCCACACTGAGCGTGCCGGACGACGACACCCGGAGCAGCGTCCCGAAGGTCGGGTTCACTACCCAAAGCGCATTTTCACGGTTGGCTGCGTTTTGAACATAGAGTGTTGTGGAGGAGGACGCCAACGAGTTGATGCCCACCCGACCAAGCGCATCGACTATGAACCTGGTTGTCCCGTCCGATAACTCGGCCCGAAACAGCGCGGGCTCCGGAAACTGGCCGCGGACCGTGAACGATGTGAATAACGACGCGGCGCGGATTCCTCCGCCCCCGTTGGGCAGCACCACCAGGCCGTTCCCCGAGCCAGAGTTGGCATCCCTTGTCACGCCTTGGGCGGACAGCAGGATTGGGAGGCTATCTGTCTCCATGCGCAGCCCGTCCGAGTAGATCGTCCCGCCAACATCCAGCGGCCCCCGCGGGTTTGGCTGGCCGATCCCTACACGCCCGTTGGGCTTGAGCGTCATGACCGTGCCGTGCGAGTTGGGCTCCGCGCCGTGGCCGATCAGCAGATTCCCGGCCCCCTCGCCGTCGCTCTCGCCGGTCGATATCAGCTGCCAGAACCGGCCGCCCTTGCTGGTGTTGTGCATATTCAGCCAGGTCCCGACGGGGCTGGACGACTCGATCATCAACGCCAGATTGTCGCCCGTCGAGGCGTGCAGGGCGTGCGTGGGGGCGTCCGTCCCCAGGCCGACGCGTCCCTGCTCGTCGACCGAAACGCCCCGGGTCGACAGCGACCGCGCCGCCACCGGCGCCGAACGCACCGCCTGACGCGGCGCGAGCACGAACTCGTCCGGGCCGTCCACTACCGAGATCTCCACCCAGGCATCCTCCGGCCCGGCCGCGTCCCCGAACACCGACAGCGGCACATCGACGGCGAACAGCCCCCCGACGACCGAGGCTGTCACACCGTGCGAACCCAGCAGGTTGCCCGCCTCGGCCTGATCGAAGAATCGCAGCATCAGCTCCGCTTCGCCCTCGAAGGCCCCGGCGTCGCGATGCAACAGCCCCTGGTAGGTGAATGAATCGCTGGTGCGCGCCTGGCCAAAAGCCGGGCCGCAGGTCAACACGCAAAACGCCAAAAAAACGATCAATCGTTGAAACATAGTCAAATACTCCGATTTGCAGGCCTCGCCAACCGACCCCATCGGCCTGCCGGTAGCTTGACCTTAGCAGAAAGGGTGGCGGGTCATGTTTACAGAGCTGCTTCCCGAATCCGGACCGGCCATGACCAGCCAAACCTGGCCCGCTGCGGTCTGGAGCGGGGGTCCAACGCGTCAGTTGGCGCGACTCTGGCCGCTTCCTCGAAATCGCAAAAGAGGGCGTTTAAAATCTACGCACGCGGGTTGCCCTGGTCTTTTTTTCACGTCAAAGGCAATCAGCTAAGCAAAGGACTGCAAGATGGCGACCGCCTATGAATGACTCCACAGACCCCCCCACAAGGCAAGATCGGCGACTTCCCTGGTGGATCATCCTCCTGGGGCTGGCGATTGCCTACAGCCCGAACTTTCTGAATCGATTGGCCAGGCTGTTCGGTGCCGACTGGCCCTGGCTTGCCGGGCCGCAGTCCGTCCTGGTCTGGAACTGGATCGTCGTGCTGGTGCTGTTCGCGTTCATTTTCCTGGTCGAGCGGCGCGGGCTTCAAAGCATCAGCTTGAAGCGGCCCAGCGGCAGGGATATCCAGTGGGCCGTCGTTTTCTGGTTTGTTTCCGTGGCGGTTTCCTGGCTTGTGCACATGTGGTTTCCGCCGCCACCGTCGGACGGCCTGGAGATCATTCTGGCCCTGTCGATTCCTGTCTTGCTGCTGGTCGTGATCACGACCTCGGTGACCGAAGAAATTTTCTACCGGGGTTACTCGATCGAGCGCCTGACCGAGCTCAGCGGCAGCCTGATGCTGGCGACCGGTATCAGCTTTATCCTGTTCCTGATTCCACACGTCGCCTTTTTCGGGCCCCACTGGATTCTCTACCAGGGCGTGAGCGTAGTCCTGCTTTACGTGCTCTACGTTTGGCGGAGAAACCTCTGGGCCTGCATCCTGATGCACTTGCTCGGCAATCTCATGATCCTGTTTCCGGCGCTGGGTCTGGACTGAACAAGCCCATCACACCTTTCCATTCGCCGGAAAACTTGACCTCGTCATCCGCTATGGCATTCGCAAACTGGCTGGGCCGAATCTGCCATCTCGATTGCAAGGTGCAGTCTTCTCGTGGCGATGGTCGGGCAGGCCGGTCTGGCTGGGCTTGTTGTAGTAGGGCGTGACGATCAGGGCCCCGTCGGCGCCGGATTTCTGCGCCTCTAGCGTGGTCCGGTTGCTCCGTGGTCTTTTTGGGATTCGCCCTGCAACGATACCATCGGCCGAGTCTATTTCTGCAACCAGTTCTCGATGGCCAGCCCGGGCACCCGCGAGAACTCGCCCACGTTGGCCGTCACCATGGTCAATTCCGCAGCAAGCGCATGGGTGGCAATCAACAGATCATTCGGTCCGATGGGCATTCCCTGACTTGTCAGGTGATGACGTAGCTGCGCATACTGACGGTCGGCCGGTGGTTCAAGTGGCAGCACTTCCATGGCCGACAGCAGGAGGTCGACCCGATTGGCAAGTTTGCCGGAACCGGATTTTGCGGCACCATAGCGAAGTTCCGCAGCGACCACGACGCTGGTGCAGATGCTGTCCTCCCCGGCCGCGGCAATCCGCTTCGCGACCGCACCCCGCGGGTTCCGAACCAGATCCGAAATCATGTTGGTATCCAGCAGATACGACAGCCGGCTGTTCACAGCGTTACGTCCTCCAGGGCAGGCAGGTCGTCATCGACATCGGGGAACGTCTCTTCCAGAGGCTCCATGGCGGCGAGGATGGCCATCAACCGACCCTTGCGGACCGGCTCCACGATCAGCCGGTCACCCTCTTTGCGGATGATCGCCTCCTCGCCCTCGAGCTCGTACTCCCGAGGAATTCGCAGCGCCTGGTTGCGGCCGTTGCGAAACAGACGCACGTGTCGTTCGGATGTGCTCATTTTCATCGTCTCCGGAGGCGGCATAGGCCAAAACATATGCTATTCAGCACAATCTGTCAATGCCATTGCCGAGCTCAACAAAAGCTACGTTGCCGGCCCGGTCGATCGGCCTCGGGCAGGGCGCATGTCTTCTCCGGTGGCCCGATTGCGTAGTTCTTGACCAGGAGAGCAGCAATCGATGCTTTCTGTCACTTATTCCATGGAGAATGGACCATGAAAATGCAGCGACATCGAGCCAGAGCGATGTTTCTTTCGGCCATCTTTACGGCCTTCCTGCTGACCGCCTGCGGCGGCCCTGGCGGCGACGATCCGGATGCCGAGCAGGGGGTGGCTGCCCGGATCACGACAACAGCAAATACCGGGTCAACCCCAGGCTTGCCGGAGTACTTCCCGGAATCCATCCCGCTGCCCGATGAATACATCGTGTTGCGCAACGATTCACGCCAGTCCGAAACCCATGGCACCGAGATCGGCCTGAATGTCGCGCTGCCCGGCAGTATCGATGAATGGCTGCAGACCTATGGTGAAGCGCTCGAGCAGAACTTCGAAGACGTGGAGCTGACCGAAGACCCCAGCAGCCGCTCATGGCGCTTCAGCTTCCACGGCCAGGGTTTCGAAGTCGGCAATCTCTACCTGAACCGCAACCGCGGCTACCTGGACCGCGGCGACATCGATTCCAGCCACCTCCCGGTCATCCTCACCCTGAGCCTGACCGAGAAGCGCTGAACGAGGCAATTGTGCCTGGGTAGGGTCTCTCAGCAGGTTGTCTATACGGACCGTCCCGAGTGCTGGCTGGTCGATCAGTCAGCACTGCTGCGAAATTTCTCCGTTGTCATCTGGGCGTCGGCGAGCAAATCTTCCCAGTCGTCAGGAGGGTTGCCGCTCTCGAGCATATGGCGAAAAACACGGTAGACATCGCTCTTGCTCGCATAAGCCCGCAGGGTTTTGGCGTCGTTAACCCACACGTAGACGATGATCCTGCTGGCAGCGTGGTAGCGAAAAAACAGTCGGTATTGCTGGAAGAATTTCGCCCGAAACCAGTGTTTGTGATCCTCTCCCAGGGTTTTGCCCTGCCGATATGCGGCCCGTGACGGGTCTTGTGGAATCACCTCGAAGATCAGTTTCCGAATCGCCGCCAGGCGCTTGGTCTGATTCTTTTGCCTGTACGTGCCCGGGTCCCTGTCGCGCAGGGATTCGACCTTGCTGATCAGCCGATCCAGCTGGTCAAGGAACAGCGGATGGGCAAATAGCGTCCAGCCGTTGACCACCAACGGCGCCGAACGGCCCGAGGTCATTCGTCATCGTCTGCCAGCGGTGTGTCGAGGTCGACTTCGATATCGTCCACCAGCCCCTCGATGCGCTGCCTGAGGCCAGTATCCAGGGCTTGCAGGCGTTCCGGATGCCGGGCGATATCGGCCGCGAGAAAATCCAGAAATCGGCCAAGCGCAGGGTCTTCTGCATCAGGCTCGACGCCACGAGTCAAGATCACCTGGCCATCCGGCTGAATGACAAAACGCAGCCTGTCGCGTTTTTGCAGCGACAGCGCCTTGCGCACCGAGGCGGGCACGGTTGTCTGGTACCGATCAGTCAATCGGGATTCGGCTTCAAGCACAGGGAGCATGGCGGTTTCCAGGATTCGCATGATTCAAGGGTAATGCAAATGCATTGTCACTGCAAGCGTATCGGAGGTGCCACAGTTATCCGGCCGGGCACTGTCTACGCCAGTTCACCCATCTTCTTCGAACCGGTCCCGGAACAGGAAGTCGGCCAACTCTTCCAGGCTCAGGCCCCAGAACCCGCCGGTCAGCTGCCAGCCGCCGCCTGTGGAAGCACGGGCTTCGGTGGCGTCCCACTGGCCGATGGTTCCGGACAGGGTCCATTGCGGATCGGCCGACTCGGAAAACATCTCCCCGCCACTGCCGATGGTGAACCAGTCGATGCAGTAGTCATCCCCGCAGCTTGCAGCCGAAAGGCTGCCGGCGGCTGCAAGCAGCAGCGCGCCGGCGACAAGGTTTGTTTTTCTTCTCGTCTGCTTGTTCATGGCGACTGCTCCGCAACCGAGCGGCTGTCATGCTGAATGACTTCAGCGGCTATCTCTCCCGGGATGCTCCACCCGAGCGCCTCCATCGTCGCCCTATTGGATGTTCCGTCCTGCTTCAGCACCCCGTTCTCGATTAGCATCGCCCCCGCCAGTACACACCAGCCTCCCCGGCCTCGACGGCGATGTAGTGGATCTCGGAAGACGAATCCTCCCGATGCGGCTGTATGAAGGACTTCGCGCCAGTGCCGCGGATATTGCCGAAGACGTACAAATCATTGGAGAAGAAGAATGTTTCATCGCTCTCTCTGTGGTAAATCCGCGGCACGTTGGTACCCGAAGATCCCCGGAAGCGGATGTAGGAAAATGTCGACTGGTTTGCGTTCACGAGTACATTCCCGTCAGCCGTAAGGTCGCCGCTCGAAGATCAGCACACAGCGATTGATCTGACTGTGCTGTAAGCAGGGACCAAACATTGCCCGGTTATCCTCTCCCCGGGCCTGACCGGGAAGTGCTGAGCAAGGCAACTACCGCGCATCGGCGATCGCCCGCACTGCGGGCGATCGACCGGGTACTGCGGTTTGCCTGTCGGGCTGGTCTTGCGGGCTTTTTAGCAGCTGATGTCCATTTCCACGACGTACATGCCTTCCAGTTCGCCATGGAGCTGGAATTGATAATATCCCTCGATGTCGCCATTGCGCGCCAGCGACACGGTGGTCTCTTCTTCTTCCGGATACACGTGTTCGCGTTTGCCGCCGGGAATGTCAAAGCGGGTCAGGTTGACCTCAATCAACCAAACCTGGCCTGCATCGTGCATCAGCACATGACCTTCTTCGCCAAGCTCGATCCGGGTCCGTACCGTCTCCGAGCCGGTATCGCAGGTAATGCTCGTGATTTCCATGGGCGTGACGACAGGCTCTTCATCAAATGCCGGGGTCATGGCCTTGAACGGCTGGGGCTCGGCCTCGTCGTCTTCGGCGATCAGGCGCGCTACGCCGAAATCCACCAGGCATACCCGGCCGTCATCGGCGACGCGTACGTTGGAAGGCTTGAGGTCGCCGTGGATTACCCGTTGCTGATGGGCGTGAATCACACCCTCGGCAATCTGCTCGAACAGGTCCAGGCGCGCACCTATGCTCGAGTGCTCGTCCGCAACCAAGGTGTCGAGATCCCGACCTTCGATCCATTCCATGACCAGGTAGACCTGGCCTTCCGGCGTGGTGCCGCCATCGAGAAGTTGATCCAGCAGACGTCGACGCGCGGCTGTCAGGCGTGGCCCACTAAGCCTCACCGGGCGGCCGCAGCCGCCCGGAACGGAAATACTCCCCGGCGATCTTACAAACCGAATTTCCTCAGGCTGCGTACGGCTGCGTCTTCGATCTCGGCTATCCTGGATTGTGCGGCCTTGCGCAGGTCGGCTACGGCCGTTTGCTGCTCTTCGGCTTTGGTCTGGCCCAGTTCGATGACCGCTTCACGCAACTCTTCGACCGCAGCCATCAGCCGCGCCATGCTGTCCTGACTGCTTGTCGTGCGGGCCGCTTTTTTCTTGCCGCGTTTTTTCTTTGCGACTTTCTTGCTGGCGGTTTTCTTTTTGCTTGCCTTTTTCTTGCTTGCTTTTTTCTTGGTAGCCTTCTTTTTCGATGCTTTCTTCTTCGTCGCTTTCTTTTTGGTGGTTTTCTTCTTGCTTGCTTTCTTCTTGCCCGTCTTTTTGCTGCTTACCTTTTTCTTTTTATTCCTGGCGCCGGGCGGGCGGCCGCGAGGCTTGGGTTGCGGTTCGGCGGCAGACTCGGCGCCTTCGGCGGAGGCAGCTTGTTCCAATCGGGTATCTTGTTGAGATTGCATGGTCGGGATCTCTTTTCTGTTTAGTGATGGTGTTTACCGACAACGAAATATCGTTGTGGTCAAGAGAATAACGCAAAAGTCATCTACACGTTTCGATCGTGGCTTTTTGTGCTCATCTTGTCGGCATGACCTCGACGATCGAATCGGCCAGCGAATCGATGGCCGGGTGATCAGTCGGAACGATTTATACTGCGCGGATTCATCTGCAGGAGCTTGACCTAATGAGCATACGCATCGGCCTGGACTCGGAAATCGGCACGCTCAGAACCGTTGTCGTTCATACCCCGGGCCAGGAAATGGAGAACATGACGCCGGATACGGCCGCAGAGGTTCTATACGACGACATCCTGAGCCTGCGCCTGGCGCTGGGCGAGCATCGCCAGCTCAAGGGCGTGCTGGAACAGGTGGCCCACGTGCTCGAACTCAAGGACCTGCTGCGCGACGTGCTCGAAAGCGACCAGATTCGCGGTGCCCTGGTCAATGAACTGTGCCAGCTCTATCATTGCCCGGAATTGATCGACGGTCTGGTAGAGATGCCGTCCGGCCCGCTGGCCGGCCGGCTGATCGAGGGCACGCCGAAAAGCGCGGTCAGCCTGGAAAAGTTTCTCGACCCGTCACGCTATGCCATCCCTCCTTTGCCGAACACGTTTTTTACCCGCGACGCCACCATGTGCCTGAACAACCGGGTCATCATCGGATCGATGGCCTACAAGGCCCGGGTCGCTGAAGCGTTGCTGCTCAAGGCGATCTTCAAGTACCACCCGCGCGTGGAAAGCGCCGGGTTCTACTTCGACGGCACCGACAATCGCGATTCCGAAGTCACGATCGAAGGCGGGGATCTGCTGGTGATCCGGCGCGACCTGGTCGTGATCGGCTACAGCGAACGCACTTCCGTGGCCGGCATCGATCAACTGATGCGTTCCATTGCCGCCCGCGGACCGGTGCGCAATTTTGTCGTCGTTGAAATTCCCAAGACCCGGGCGACCATCCACCTGGACATGATCTTCACCATGATCGATCGCGACAAGTGCGTGGTCTTTCCACCGCTGATCACCGGCGCGCACCGTTCGCGCGCGTTTCATTGTCGCTTCGATGATCCGGAGCGGGCCAGCATTCGCGAATACGACGGCGTGCTGCCGGCCCTGGCCGACCTGGGCGTGGATCTTTCCCCGATTGCCTGCGGCGGCAACGACGAGTTTCTCCAGCAGCGTGAGCAGTGGGCCAGCGGGGCCAACTTCTTTGCCTTCGGGCCGGGCCGGATTCTTGGCTATGCGCACAACGAACACACTCTGCAGGCGCTCTCGGATGCCGGTTTCAACGTCGCCCGCGGCGCGGACATCATTGCCGGCCGGCGCGAAATCGGGCCGCAGGAGAAGATCGTGGTGAGTATTGACGGGGCCGAGCTCAGTCGTGGTGGCGGCGGCTGTCGCTGCATGACCATGCCGCTGGAGCGGGAGCCGGTCTGAGGGTTGCCGAGGCGGCCGCGCCGTACTTTACTCGTCGACCAGTTCGCCGATCAGGTAGGGCCGCATCATGGCCCAGGCGGCCGGGCTGTGGTCGCGGCCGATGCCCTTGGTGCGCATGCCTTCGGTGGCTTCACGTCCACACCAGACTTCCATGATGCGCTCAGGCGTCGGATGTTCGGGGATGTAGTCGGTGAAATCGTAGACCTTGCCTTCGATCGCCATCCAGCAGCTGTCGAGGATGTCATGTTCGGCGACGTCCTCCAGCGTATAGCCCGGAAGCTCGTCGTTGTCGGCAGGGCCCGGAGCGGTGTCCGGCGCCAGCACATGCAACAGGGCGACAGTAACGGCGCTGGCCCAGAAGGCGACGAAGGCTGCGAAGGTGATCTTCTTCATAGCAGCTCGAACTCTTCCGTGTGAATGGCCGTGCGCGGCACGCCGAGGGCGCGCAGGTGCGACTGGACCAGGCGGTCCAGCGGTTGCGGTCCGCAGATGTAGACCTCGCGCTGCTCGATGTCGCCACAATGCTCGCGCAGGAACGTCCGGGTCAGCGGTCCCTCGCGGTAGAAATAGTGCGCGACCAGCTTGCAGCCGGGAATGCTTGCAGCCAGTTCCTGCAGTTCCGGCAGGTAGAGCGCCCGGGCTTCGTCCTGAACACAGTAGATGAACCGGATGTCCCCGCCCTCATCAAGAGCCGAGAGATGACGCATGCGGGCCAGGAACGGCGTCACGCCGATGCCGCCGGAGACCCACAGCTCCGGCTTGTCGACCGCATCGGGGGTTTTGAAAAAGCGTCCGAATGGGCCTTCCACCGTCACCCGGGTGCCCTTGTTGATCGCCTGCAAGGCGCGGCTGGCGTTGCCCAGGTCCTTGATGGCGATGCGCAGGTTTGATTCCAGCGGCGAGGAGGAAAGCGTGTACGGGTGCTCCTCGCCGTAGCCGTTGTCGAGTTCGCGATCGAACGGCGTCATGTAGACGAAGTTGCCGGCCCGGTACTGCAGCGGGCGTCGACGCGGCTCGAGGGTCATTTCGATCACGTTGTTGGCCGGCCGGTCGATATCGACCACGGTGTAGGGAAGTCGGCCGACGCGACGGGAAAACACGAAACGCCACAGCACCGCGCCCAGGGCCATCGCGGCAAATATCGTCCAGACCACTACGTCCAGCCAGCCCGGCATGGTGCGGCTGAACAGGAAAGTGTGGACCAGCGAAAAGATCACGGCCAGCGCGGCCACCTGATGAACCCGCTTCCAGCGCTCGTAGTCGGGTTTGCCGAAGAAGCTGAAGCTGGGGGCGAGAAACACCATCATCAGGATCAGCGCCAGCCAGCCACTCCAGGTCGCCACGTCCGACAGCGGCGGAAAGAGCGTGGCAAAGGCCAGGCTGTTGTCGTGAATCTGGGCCGAGAAAGCCAGCAGCAGGGGATGGGCCATGAGCAACAGCAGCGCTGCGCCCCCGAGCCGATGGTGGGTCTTCCACAGCTTGGTCAGGCCGCCGAACGGTTGGTCGAAGCCCGGCACGCGCGCGCTCAACGCGGCCGACAGGAGCAGGAAAGCCAGGCCCAGGACGCCGCTGAGCCGTCCCAGCATGTTCAGGACGGCGGCCAGGCTCTGGAAGTCGCTCAGGCGCAGACCCATGGCGAAAAATGCCAGCGGAATGAGGGCCAGCGACCAGACCAGGATGCGCGCGACCCGTGCCCGCAGGTATTTGCTGACTGCCTGCATCTTCAGATCTCCGGGGTCACTCGCAGCAGCGCGCCGTTGGCTTCGTCGGTGAGCAGATACAGCGCACCATCGGGTCCGATCTGAACATCGCGCAGACGCCGGTCCAGGCCCAGCGGGATGATCTCGTCGCCCAGCGCCTGTTCGCCGTCGATCCGGACCCGGCGCAGACTGCGTTCGGCCAGGCTCGCGACCAGGAGGTCGCCGTGCCAATCGGGGAAAAGCTCGCCACGGTACTGGCTCATGCCGGCCGGGGCAATCGAGGGCGTCCAGTCGATCAGGGGGTCTTCCATGCCGGGGCGGCTGGTGTAGGGGGTGATGCGCGCGCCGGAATAATCGATGCCGTGGGTGGCCACCGGCCAGCCGTAGTTGCGGCCGGGCCGGATCAGGTTGAGTTCGTCGCCGCCGCGGGGGCCGTGTTCATGCGACCAGACCAGGCCGGTCGCGGGGTCGACCACCAGGCCCTGGACATTGCGATGGCCATAGCTGTAAATCTCCGGCAGCGCATCCGGCCGGTCGATGAACGGATTGTCCGGCGGCACTTGGCCCGAATCGGTGATCCGCACGATGCTGCCGATGTGGCTGTCGAGCCGCTGGGCCTGTTCGCGCAGATCGAAGCCGTCGCCTACGCTGACCAGCAGCGTGCCGTCGTTCATGAACGCCATGCGTGCGCCGTAGTGAACGGCCGTGGCCTTGGTCGGCGCGGCGGTGAAAATGACCTCGTTGTCGATCCAGCGGTTGCCGTCGAGACGACCGCGTACCACGCGCGTGGCGTTGGCGGCCGCATCGCCGTGAGCCAGGCTGAGGTAAATCCAGCCGTTTTCGGCATGGTCGGGATGCAGCACCAGGTCCTGCAGGCCACCCTGGGCGCGAACGAAACTGGCCGGGACGTCGGCGACCGGATCGGGCCTGAGGGCGCCGTGTTCGAACACCCGCAGGCGGCCGGCACGCTCTGAAATCAGGATCCGGTCCTCGTTCAGCCAGACCAGCGCCCAGGGATGCTCCAGCCCCTCGGCCAGCGCCTCCACGCGGTAGCCGGGCTCGGCCAGGGCAGGCGAGGCCCACAGCGCGGCGGCGAGCAGCAGCCCGAAAGGAGTCAGCGAGGACAATCCGAGAAACCCGTACATGCGCGGTAAGATACCACCACTATGGTGGAAATCATCCACCCGGACGGTGAATTGGCCCTATCGAAGGAGTTTTTTTGATGTTCAAGGTCGCCCTTGGCTGGAGTGCGGCGGTTGTTGCGGCCACCGTGCTTGGCAGCATGATCCAGACCCAGGTCAACCTGGCAGCCATCGCCCGGATTTACCAGCCGGTGTCTTTTGGCGACCGCATCGGCACCACCGCATTCGACCTGGTCAGTTTCGGCCCGACCTGGGCCCTGATCGTGGCGCTGGGCTTTTTGATCGCTTTTCTGGTTGCCGGCGGACTGGCCCGTCGCTGGCCGCGGCACCGGGTCTGGCTGTTTCCGCTGGCCGGTTTCGTCGCCGTTGTGACCGCGTTGCTGGTGATCGATGCGATGCTGCCGATCACGCTGGTCGCCGCCGCCCGCGGCGTTTTCGGTCAGCTGTTGCTGGGCCTGGCCGGCGCCCTGGGCGGCTGGGTGTACCTGCAGATCGTGCCTCAGCGGCAGAAGGGACGAATCTGATACCAGCGCCGGCAGCGCAGCTTGCTCTCGCAGGCCGGCAACTGGCGGGAGTAGTTCATGGCCCGCTGGTCGACCCGGCTGGCAATGCCCTGCAGCTGTCGATTGTTGCGCCAGCCGCCGCGCTGGAAGCCGGTATGGCCATCGTGGTAGGCGAGGTAGAGGTGGTAGGCGTCGTCCTTGGCCAGACCGAGACGGCGGTGGCTGACGTCGTTGTACCAGCCGATGAAGTCCAGCGCGTCGGCCATGTTGCTGCGGCTGGCCCGGCGTTGCCGCGTGGCCTTCTGGTAGTCCTGCCAGGCTGGATCCTGGGCCTGGGCATAGCCGCGCGCCGATGACGGGCGCCGTCCGGGGATGATGCCGAGAATGCGGTTGCGTTCGGGGCGCGCCCGGGCCCGAAACGAGGATTCCTGCTGGACAAAGGCCATCTGGACGGCGATCGGCGTGCCCCAGCGTTGTTCAGAGGCATGCGCGTGGTCGTACCAGCGCGGCTGTTCGCGGAAAATGCTGCAGATGTTGTCCTGCTGCTGGGGCGGACGGGTCGCGCAGCCCGACAGCACAAGTGCGGCGAGCACCAACAGAAGCAGCGTCGGGTGGGGCAGGTTGGTATCCGGGGCCAAGGGAAAGCGGCTGGTTTGGGTGACAGATGAAATGATACCGCCTGGGCAGGTGCTGGCGCAGCCTGCGGTCAGAAAGTACAGTATTCGATCAAGCGCTGCTGCGCGAATGGATTGCTGCGCTTACCATGCTGGAATGAGACGGGAACGCCGACGATGAAAATCTTCTCCCATCCAGGCAAGACCGTGGGTAGGCGCTGATGCTGTGGCAGGCGCTGAACGCCGCCCGCGATCTGGGCCGGGTCCAGGACATTGCTGCCGTTCTGATCCGCTACGGCTTTGGCGATATCGTGCGGCGGATCGGCATGGCCGGTGCGCTGGAACGTGCCGGCAAGGTGCTGCACTGGAAAAAGGCCGAGGAACTGGCCCGCCTGAAGCCGCCGGAGCGCATTCGTCGGATTCTCGAGGAGCTGGGTCCGACCTTCGTCAAGCTCGGCCAGGTTCTGGCCACGCGCGTGGACCTGTTCGGGCCGGAATGGCTGAACGAGTTTCAGAAGCTGCAGGATCGGGCGCCGCCCGTGGAATGGGAAGCCATCCGTCGCCAGCTGACCGAAGACCTCGGCGCGCCACCGGAGGAAGTCTTTGCCTGGGTCGATCCTGAGCCGCTGGCCGCCGCCTCGCTGGGACAGGTTCACCGCGCCCGCCTGGCGGATGGAACCGAGGTCGTCCTCAAGGTCCGCCGTCCGGGCATTCGACCGGTGGTCGAGGCCGACCTGCGCCTGCTGCAGCGCCTGGCCGAGATCATAGAAAGCGAGGCCGAAGACCTGCGCCGTTACCGGCCGCAGCTGCTGGTTCGCCAGTTTTCCGCCACGCTTCGCCGCGAGCTGGACTTTGCCGCCGAGTGTCGCAACGCCGAGCGCATTGCCCGCACGTTCGCCGAGGACGAGAGCCTGGTGGTGCCGGGCGTGTTCTGGCCGTGGAGCGGGGAGCGGCTCAACGTACAGACCTTTCTCGACGGCATTCCCGGACGCGACCTCGAGGCGCTGGACCGGGCCGGCCTAGACCGCTCCGCGATCGCCCGGGCGGGGACCCGGATCATCCTGAAAATGATCCTGGAGCACGGCTTTTTCCACGCCGATCCGCATCCGGGCAACGTCAAGTATCTTCCGGGAAACCGCATCGGGCTGCTCGACTTCGGCATGGTCGGCCGATTGTCGTCTGATCGTCGCCAGGAGGTTGCCGAACTGCTCTACGGCCTGGTCTCGCGCGACCCGGACCTGGTCGCGACCACCCTGATCGACTGGAGCGAAAGCGACGATACGGTATCGGATACGCTGCGCGACGACATCACCGAGTTCATCGATCACTACCACGGCGTTCCGCTGGAAAAACTGGACATGGGTCAGATGATCAGCGAGATCACCGGGGTGTTGAGAAACCACTCTCTGGTTTTGCCGGCCGACCTGGTCTTGATGCTCAAGGCCTTCATCACCATGGAAGGCATGGGACGGTCGCTGGACCCGGGCTTCGACATGGCTGGAGAGTCGGCCTCGGTCGTCGAAGATGTGCTGAAAACACACTATTCGCCGACCAACGTGGCCCGACGCCTGCAGCAGGGCCTGACCGACAGCCTCAAGGTGCTGGGATCCCTTCCGGCCGACCTGAGCCGCCTGATGCGGGCCATTCGCCGCGGCCGGATCGAGGTCCATCTGGACATCCGCTCGCTCAAGGAGGTCGGCAACAAGCTCGACCGTGCCGCCAGCCGCCTGACCCTGGGCGTGGTCACGGCCGCCTTGATCATCGGTTCGGCCATCGTGCTCAACGTGCAAAGCGATCGCCAGGCGTTCGGGCTGCCGCTGTTCGGGCTGCTCGGGTTCATCGGCGCCGCTCTGGGCGGGGTCTGGCTGCTGTTTTCGATCTGGCGCAGCGGCCGCGACGAGTAAAGCAGGGCTTTCAGGGTCTGGTTCGACCTTCACGTTGCCGGCCGGCCGTGTCAGGCCGGAGTTTGGGGCGCGTTGAGGAAAGGGCAGGCGGCGACGGCCTGGTTCAAAACGCGACCGAAACATGGCGCAACAGACTGGTGACGGTGTCGTAATCCACCTCGCCTCTTTCCAGGCGTTCCAGATCTTCGCTGCTGGAGCAGACAATTTCGCCCAGCGCTTCGAAGCCGCCGATGATGCCGGCGAGCCCTTCGCCGCGGGACCGGCGTTGATGGCGCGGAATGAAATACAGGTCGAGGCGGTCTGCCGAGGGGCTGGTGCAGGCGATGATGTTGGCCGTGGCGTCGGCTTCGGAACCGCTTCCGGTCTGCCACTCCTCCACCCAGGCCTGCGCTTCAGGCAGGATCTGCCGGCGCTGGCCGCCCCAGTGCATGAAACTCAAGGGGTACTCCCAGAGTACTCGTCCGGATTGCCGACAGCGTTGCGCGGCTGCTTCCAGCGGCATGATCTCGTAGCCCGCGGGCCGGGGGATGGCGTGGAAATGGAGATGGTGGGGGATCGAGGCGCCGGCACCGACCCCGTTGTAGAAGGTCAGCCAGCCCGGCAGCAGTTCGGAAAATGTACTCAGGTCGTCGACCAGTTCGTGCAAGCTCAAGCTTCCCGGGGCCTGCCAGTGCTGCGGCCAGTGTTCGCGGCTGGCGATCACGGCGTGTCCGGGCAGCACCGGGAAGGGGTTCATCCAGGCGGTGTAGCGTCCCCCGGCCGGGCGCAGGCGATAGCCGATTTCAGCGCCCTGCTGCTGCCACCAGATGTTCTCGGCGCACAGAAAACAGCCGCCGTTGATCGACAGATCGGAATCCGCAGCCGGGATCGCGCCCGCGCCGCGGAAGCGGCGGCCGCGGGCCGGGTTGAACTGGGCGCTGAATGCCCGCTCCGGGTTGATCGGGCAGGGCATGCGAAAGCGCCGGATGGTGTTGAGATCATCCTGGATGAATCCGCTTTGGACCTGGTGTTCGTGCAGGCTCCAGAGCGCGCTACCGAGGCCGGCCTGTTGATTGACTGCATCAAGCTGGTAATCCAGGGCGTCCCAGAGGTCGAGGTAGGCGCGGCTGTTGAGTTGGTCCATGAAAATTGGCGATTGGCGCGGCTGGCACGCGTTTGCAGAAGCGGCCAAGTATAATCCCCCCCATATTCACACCCGTTCGCATTCCCAATGAGAGGCGATAGCATCGTCGTGGAACCGCACCATGAGCGCGCCGCCGCCGCTATCCACGAACTCATCCTGAACCGGCCGCGCAAGCCCCGCGGCCGCATGGTGATCACCGTGGCCGGCGAGTCCGGCGCGGGCAAGTCGGAGATCGGCGAGGCCCTGGCGCGCTGTTTTGACGCCGAAGGTCATCCGACCCTGGTTCTGCAGCAGGACGATTACTTCGTTCATCCGCCGATGAGCAACGACCGCGCACGGCGTGAAAGCATCGACTGGGTCGGGCCCGGTGAAGTACGGCTTGATCTGATGGAAGAGCATCTGAGTTTTTTCCGCGCCGGCGCGCGCCTGACCAAGCCGATGGTGCGTTACCTCGAAGACCGCATCGACGAGGTCGAGGTCGATTTGTCGCCGTTCGAGATTGCCATTGCCGAGGGAACCTACGTCACCCTGCTCAAGCACGTCGATGTCCGCGTGTTCATTACCCGCGATTACCACGCCACCCGGGCCCACCGGGAAAAGCGCCGTCGTCACGAAAGCGAGCTCGATCCGTTCATCGACCAGGTTCTGGCCATTGAGCACAGCGTCATTTCCGGGCACCGGGAGCTGGCCGACATTCTCGTCCACGACGACTGGAGCGTCAGCTACGCGCGCCCGGTGTGCGAGCTGCTGCATGCGGTCGAGGAGAAGCGCTCATGAGGATTGCCTTTCTCAATCCCCAGGGGAACTTTGACCGCAACGACTCCTACCTGACCGAGCATCCCGATTTCGGCGGGCAGTTGGTCTACGTCAAGGAGGTCGCGCTGGCCCTGGGCCGTCTGGGCGTTGATGTCGATGTGATCACGCGGCGTATCGAAGACCCCGAGTGGACGGGTTTTGAACGGGCGCTGGATGATTTTGGCGAACTGGAAGAGCGGGTGCGCATCGTGCGCCTGGAGTGTGGCGGACCGGCGTTCCGGGTCAAGGAGGATCTATGGCCGCACTTGCCCGAAATGGCCGATGCCGTGCTGCGCTTTTATGGTGACCGCTTGCCCGACTACTGGACCACCCATTACGCCGATGGTGGTTATCTCGGGGCGATGCTGCGCGTCCGAACCGGTGTGGGTTTTACCTTTACCGGACACTCACTGGGTGCACAGAAGCTCGACAAGCTGGCCTCGAGCCCTGACGATTTCGATTCCATCGAGCAACGTTTTCGCTTCAGTCGGCGGATCGACGCCGAGCGGTTGAGCATGCGCAGCGCCGACACCATCGTGACCTCGACGGAAGATGAGCGCCGCGAGCAGTACGCCCATCCGCTCTACCACGGTGCGGTGGATCCGGCGCAAGACGCGAAGTTTCGGGTGATCCCGCCGGGGATCAACACTGAAATCTTCAATGAGCGAAGCGACCAGGACTCACCGGAGGTCCTTGCCCGTCTGAATGCGGCCGTTCGGCTGCCCGGTCGCGCGCACGTCGTGGTTTCCAGCCGGCTGGATGCAAAGAAAAACGTGGGTGGAGCGGTCGATGCCTATCTGCACAGTCCGGCCCTGCAGGACGCGGCCGGCCTGGCGCTGTTCGTGCGCGGCGTGGACGACCCGTGGACCGAGCTGCAGCAACTCAGGAGCGCCGAGCGCGATGTGCTGGCCCCGATCCTGGAGCGGATCCGTGCCGCCGGCCTGGTCGAGCGGGTCAGCTTCATCAACGCCCGTTCCCAGCGTGAACTGGCGGCGGCCTACCGGCTGTTTGCGGCCAGCGGGTCGGTGTTCGCGCTGCCGTCGCTGTTCGAGCCGTTCGGGCTGGCCCCGATCGAAGCAGCGGCCTGTGGCCTGGCCGTTGTGGCCACTCGCAACGGCGGTCCGGCGGAGATTTTTGCCGGTGGCGCCGGATTGTTGATGGATCCGGAAGACCCGCACGACATGGCGCGGGCATTCCTGCAGGGGCTGCAGCGCCACGGCGAACTGTCCCGCGCGGGCGTGGAGCGGGTCTTGTCGACCTACACCTGGGACAAAACCGCTACGGCCTATCTGGAAACGATCCGTCAGGCCCTGGCCCGGCCCCAGACGCGACCGGAGTCCGACATTCCGGCGCTGGATGCGTCCGAGCGGATCCGGCAGTACTTGTCGAGTCGGTAGAACGGGCAAGCCCCTCGAGAACCGCCATGGCCGCTAAAGCGGCGCGTGGGGGTAGTCGGCGGGCTGATAACGACGACCCTGGCCGAGCATTTCTCGATTGACCACGACAATGCCTTGCGCGGTGACATGGAATCGGCGCTGGTCTGCTTCCTGGTCGCTGCCGATGATGGTACCGGGCGGGACGATGCAGCCGTTGTCCAGCAGCACGTTCTTGAGCTTTGATCCGGTGCCGATGTGGCAATTGGGGTGGACCAGAACACCGTCGAGGTCGCAGTCTGATTCAATGATGCAGTCGTTGAAGATCATGCTTTTGCGGATGCTGGAATCCGAAATCACACAGCCGTTTCCAACCATGGATTGGATGACGATGCTGTGGCCGCGCAGACCATGGTCGGCGAACTTGGCCGGCGGTCCCTGCATCGGATAGGTAAAGATCGTCCAGTCCGGGTCGTACATGTTCAGCGCCGGTTCGTCGCACAACAATTCCATGTTGGCGTGGTAGAGCGCGTCCAGGGTGCCGACATCGCGCCAGTAGGGTTGCCCGGTCACGGCGCGGGTCAGCGGGAAGGTCAGCACGCGCTGCTTTTCCCGGATGGCGCGCGGAATGATGTCTTTGCCGAAATCGTGGCTGGAATCGGCGTTTTCGGCGTCCTCTTCCAGGATCCGGTGCAGGAAATCGGAATTGAAGATGTAGATGCCCATGCTGACCAGCGCGTGCTCTGCATCATCCGGCATCGGCTCGGGCTGTTCGGGCTTTTCCTGAAAGCCGGTGACCCAGTCGTTCTCGTCGACTCGCATGACCCCGAACTCGGACGCTTCGTTTAAGGGTACGACGTGGCAGGCAACGGTGAGGTCGGCGCCGCTGCGTACGTGTTCGGCGAGCATTTCGCCGTAGTCCATCTTGTAAATGTGATCGCCGGCGAGGATCAGGGTGTATTTGTGCTCGTAGGCTTCGATGATGTCGAGGCTCTGGTAGACCGCGTCGGCCGTTCCCTGGTACCAGCTTTCATCCTCGAGCCATTGCTGGGCCGGGATGATGTCGAAGACGCGGCCGTGATCGGTGTTGAGCTTTTTCCAGCCGACCATCAGGTGCCGGATCAGGGAGTGCGACTTGTACTGGGTGAGTACGGCAATTCGGCGGATATCGGAGTGCAGGCAGTTCGACAACGCAAAATCAATGATCCGGAACTGGCCACCGAAGGGCACGGCCGGCTTGGCCCGCCAGTTGGTGAGCATTTCAAGCCGCGTCCCGCGGCCCCCGGCAAGAATGAGCGCCTGAGTCTGACGAGTCAGGCGGGAGACGTAGCGAGTTGAGGACATGGAGTGCGATCAGGCGATGAAATCACTTTCATCTTACCTAATCTGCGCGATTTCAGCAGGCAAAAAAAGCGCCGCGGAGTCCGCGGCGCAGAAACGGGCGTTTGAAGCTGCGTTGGCGAGGCGTCAGCGGGCCAGCAAATTGCCGGTGTTGTAGAAAACGCGCAGGCCGATGCCAAACATGTTTTCGGTTCCTGTTACGTCACGGTCAGAGCGGCGGAATCCGCCGTGCAGGGCCACGCCCTGACGCAGGCTATAGCGCGCGCCGAGCATGAAGTACTCACCATCATTGCCACGGCCGTCGCGGTCGTCATTAAACCGGCCGTAGCCGGCGGCATAGGTCACCTGACCCACTCTGTAGCTGGCCGACAGGTTCAGGAAATCACCGTCGTCCAGTCCGCTGTCGCGCAACTCATAGCGAGCTGACAGGGCCAGCGGACCCTCGCTGTAGCGAACGCCAAACTTCCAGCCCTCACGGTCGTCCGGGCCGCCGCGGTATTCACTGGCATCGATGTAGGACAGCAACAACTGCACCGGACCGACCGGCGCGATGGCCGAGAATGAGTAGGTGTGATTGCCGCGGGTGTCGCCAGTGCCTGGATCGGAACTGTCATCAATGCCGACAAAAGCAGCCACCTGGACCTGGTTGATCGTGTGGTCGTAACGAATCGAGCGATTGACGAAGCCACCATGTCCGAACTGACCAAACGACACACCCTGGTTGCCACGCGCCTGCAGGAATGTGGCGTTGAAAGGATCCCATCCAAGCCCGAAGGTTTTATAGGGGGTTTCGGTGCGGCCAACGACCACCTGGCCAAAACGCTTGCTGGCCAGACCAACATAGGTGTGTCTGTCGGTGTCTTTCCTGCCGTCGACATCGGTATTCAACGCATAGCGGGCGACGCCGCGCAAGTCATCATTCACCTGGTGACTGAGATCAAAGAAAACCGCGCCCCAGTTGCCGGAGTTCGGGCCGCCGTTGGCCCATCCATCCGCCACATGCCAGCCTTTGCGATCCAGGGCTTCCGGCAGACTACCGCTGGCGTTGACGACCTCGGCTTGCAGGCGCAAAAACACGCTGAAGCTGGTGTCCGGCTCATCGGCCGATGCGGCCACGGGCAGGCTGATCGCGCCGGCCAGGGCCAGAGCGGCGATCAGGGGGCGGACTCGGGGCATACGACGTTTCATTTTTTCAACTCCGTTGAAGTAAGGCCATCGGTGGCCAGGTCAGTAAGGCAACCACCACCCCCACGCCCAATGCGCCGCCGACCAGGGAGAGATAATCAAGCACTCCGGCGAGGTTGGCGAAACTGGAAGAGGTGAAGGCGGGTGCAATGAAGAAGGTAAGGACGGCGGCTGCGCCGCCGAACAATGCGGCCAGGCGGATCGCGCCGGCGGTCACCAGCGTGCCGCGCTTGAGCGCGATGACCAGCAAGATCGCGTCGATGACGAGCACTGCGATCAGGATCGGGAGCAGCGGCCGGATGACTTCCAGCAGGACCGAGAGAATGCCGTAGATGGAAAATGCCATGGTGAGTTCTCCTGTAAGTCCGGTCAGACGCGGCCGCGCATCATGGCGTTGTAGGCTGCATGCAGCATGCGATCCTTCATCACCCAGGGCACCCAGTGTTCGCGATACGGGCTGATGAAGGGGAAGGAGGGCACCATGTCCAGGGCGTAGTCGAACTCGACCAGAATGCCCCGGCCGCGCGCCGTGATCAGCGGGCAGGAGGTGTAGCCGTCGTAGCTGGCGGTCACGTCACGCTGCTGGATGGCCTGGATCATGTTTTCAACGGCAACCGGCACCTGGGCCTTGACGCTGGCGGCGGTCTTGCCGATCGGCGTGCCCACGCAGTCGCCGGCGCCGAACACGTTCGGGTAGCGCGGGTGGCGCATGCTGTGGCGGTCGACCTCCATCCAGTTGCCGTCGTCGGCAAACGGGCCTTCCTGCCAGGCCAGCGGGCTGTTGCCCAGGGCATCGGGCGCGCGCATCGGCGGTACTACGTGAATGAAGTCGTAGTCCAGCCGAAGCTCGCCCTGGGGCGTGGCGAAGGTGGCTCGCTTGAGTTCGGGTTCGATGCCGACCATTCGATGATTCCAGCGAACATTGATGCCGCGGCTGGGAAACTCCACTTTGAGGAATTCATCCATGTCGGGCTGCGAGAACAACCCGGTTCCCACCGTTGGATAGTACAGCTGGCCGCGCTCGCGCGTGCCGCGGCGCTGCATCAGGTCCTCGGTCAGCATGCAGACCTTGAGCGGGGCGCCGGCGCACTTGATACCGCCGGCGGGCCGGGTGAACAGGCCAACGCCACCCTCGTCGGCAAAGCGGTCGATGACCTGCCAGGTGCGCGCGGCATGATCGTGGTTGTCGTACACGCAGCCGATGCCTTCGCGCCCGATCAGGTCGGTGCTCATGCCTTCGATGGCGTCGAAATCCACGTGCAGGCCGGTGGTGACCATGAGGTAGTCGTATTCGACGACCTGGCCGGTGTCGGTAACCACCCGGTTTGCGTCCGGGTCGAACTCCGTGACCATGCCCTTGATCCAGTCGATGCCGGAAGGCATGTAGCGGGCATTGCTGTCGAGAACCTTGCCCTGGTTCCAGATGCCGGTGGCGACGAGGGTCAGTCCTGGCTGGTAGATGTGCTGCTCGCGTCGCTCGATGATGGTGATACGGGCCCCGGACAGCCCGTTCGACAGGCGGTTGGCCGCAGTCAGGCCGGCGGCACCGCCGCCGACGATCACGATACGGGCTGACGTGGTGACTGCCTCAGCCGGTTTCGATTTCAGCAACGCGCCGCCGGCGGTCAGGCCGGCCAGGCCGATGCCGGACGCCTGCAGCAGCCGCCGTCGGCCGGGATCGGGCAGATCGATGTTCGCGTTTCCCTTGAGCAATGTCAGCAATCGATTTTTCATGGTTGTACCTCAATTGGCGTCCGGGCGGACGCCCGGTCTTGGATGGGTGATTCGCCTCTCCGGCTACCCCCGGAGCAAGCGATTCTGGGTGCACTGCACTAGATTAGATGTACCTTATACGGTAATCCTAGCAGACCCTGTCATGCCCTCCAAGCACGTAACAACATTCTGCGTTACGGTTTTGTTTCACTCTTTGATCTGCATCAAACGATGCTCAATTAGAAAAGATGCATCTGCTTGGCATCATTCGGGCATGGGCTTTGATCGCGACTGCGCCCGCGAGCGCACTCAGGATTTCTTGAACAGTTCCGCCAGGCCGGCGAAGGGTCGGGCAGTGCTTCCATCGGTCCGCTGCTCGAGGTCGGGATGACCGGCACGATGTTCGATTTCGCGCTGATGCTCGTTGTCGTGGCAGTACAGGCACAGCAATTCCCAGTTGCTGCCGTCGGCGGGATTGTCGTCGTGGTTGTGGTTGCGGTGATGGACGGTCAGTTCGTGCAGGTTGGCGCGGGTGAACTCGCGTGCGCAGCGCCCGCAGATCCAGGGGTAGAGCTTGAGGGCCTGTTCGCGATACCCGGACAGGCGTGACTGGGCATCGGTGCGGGCCCGGGCCACGACTTGATCGAGTCTGGAGGTCTTGTCGTTTTGGCGTGGCATCGCAATGCTGGAGGACGAAGAACAATCTCTATCTTACGTCGCGAAACAGGACGAAGTTTCGAATCAGCCCTCCAATCAGCAGGATCACCGGAAACAGCAGCGCGCTGTAGGTCAGGGCGATGGCCGGCCACCAGTCGAAATCGGCCGTGCCGGTTGTCGTCTGGCGTATCCAGAACGCCAGCAGGGCGCAGGCGGTGAAGGCGATGGCCAGGACGGAGAGATTGACCCGGCGCAGCCTGCGCCGGTCTTCTGCCGGCGGCGAGAAATAGAGAAAAATCCACGGCGAGGCGAGAATGACCACCCCGCCGACGAGGACGAAAATCACGGGCTTTGGGCGGGGACGCTCTCGATTTTGGTCAGGCGCGTCACCAGCGTTCCTCCGCCGGCCTCCTGCGGGACCGGGGCCTGGGCCTTGACGAATACGCGCGGGCTGGCCGTGGTCAGCCAGAGTGTTTGATGGTAGTCGGGCTCATCCAGCGCCTGGACCCGCACCGGCCAGGCGCTGAACGTGCCGGCCGGCACGGCAATGGTTTCGGCCTCGGCGACGGAAAAATGAAACTCCTGGACATGGACGTCGACGTCGGTTTCGATGATCGACAGTTGCCCGCTCAGGCCGGCTGTCAGCGGCAGCGCCGCCAGCAAGGTGTCGAGCCCGGCATCCCCCGCATACGCCGGTTGCTGAAGGCGCAGATCGACGCGGATCGACTCGCCGGCGGACTGGATCAGGCCGGTGACGCGCTCGCTGTCGTAATCCAGCGTCATGCGTCCCAGGCCCTGGACGATATCGCGGGTCAGCGGATACAGCGTTTCGGCATCGATTTGCAGTCGGTCGACCGTGTCACCCATGCCGGTGCTGCTGGTGGTCGTGATCGACAGGCTGGCCTTGCCATCGATCGAATCGGCACGGATTTCGCGCACGGACTCGATCTCCATGGCTGTGTCGCCGATCTGCAGCTCCGTTATGTAGGCGAAACGACCGCCGGCGATGGCGCCGGGGTCGAGTTCCAGGTCCTTGGTCTGGACCGCCGAGATCGGCGATGCGGCCAGGGCAAGCAGGGCGAAGGCAAAGGCAAGCGGGCCGATGCCGCTGGAAGTCGAGTCAGCGGTCACGGATTTGGCCAGGGATGTTTGTGGTGGTGATTGAGATCGTGTTCATGGCTGTATTGCCCGATCGTGATGAGGGCGGATGATGACAGTAGTCGCACATGGAGTCAAAGTTGGCCACCGCATCAATCGGGAATGTCGGGTCTGCGGGATCGACCGATTGCTCCGAGCCTGATGCATCCGATCACGAACCGGATGCGGCAGCTGGGATGAAACCGGTCCAACGACTGGTGCAACTGAGACATGCCAGAACGTCTAGCCATCAACAATGGTAGTATTCACGGTATGAAAAATGACACTTTTACCACCATCGATCGTGCCGGACGAATTGTGATCCCCAAGTCGCTCCGCGTCCAAGCCGCTCTTGTGCCGGGAACCCGGCTGCAAATTCGCCTGCGCGAGGGCGTGGTCGAAATCGAGCCCGCGCCCAGAACGGTTGACATCCGCCGACGCGGCAGCATTCTGGTCGCTGAATCCAGGGATGTAGGCGCTTCGCTGACCGCCGCTGAGGTCCGGCAGACGCTGGAAACCACGCGACGGCGTGATGATCAAGGCTGATGTCGGTTGCGCTCGACAGCAGTGTGTTGATCGCTGCGGTACTGGATTGGCATGAGCACCATCCGGCCTCACATCAGGAGGTCGAGCGATTGGCTGCAAGCGATGGCGCGGCAGTCATACCCACGCATGCGCTGCTTGAGAGCTATTCCGTAATCACTCGCCTTCCCGCCCCGCACCGCCTTCGCCCCAACGATGCCCGAGACCTGCTCGACGGCTCTTTTCGCGACTGGGTCACCGCGCCGGCTCCTGAACAAATCTGGTCGCTGATCGGGCAGCTCGCTGATGCCGAAATGGTTGGCGGTGCAGCGTACGACGCACTGATTGTCGAATCCGCGCTCGCCGCTGGCGCGGTAGAAATCGTCACCTGGAACATCAACCACTTCCAGCGGGCCGCCGCCAACCGACTGAAGGTTCGCTCACCGAACTGAACTGGCTACTCCGGGGGACCGGGTGTGGGCGAGTTCGGCGAGTTCGGGACAGGCTTTACCATGTCGTCACCCGATGTGTCCGACGCGCGTTTCTGTGTGGACAGGACAAGTTCACCGGGCAATGCTACGAACATCGTCGGCAGTGGATCGAGGCGCGGATTCTGGAACTGGCCGAGTGCTTTGCCCTGTCGGTGTATGCCTTCGCTTTTACCGGCCCGGCTTGATCGATTGGATCACTACCACGCTCGCTCATGGGGCTCTCTCCGGTTCGATCCGCTAGTTGGCCTCACCGTCAATGTTCATGTTGGCCTGCGTTGTGCTCATGGTCCTCCTCATCGTGATCATGGCCATCGCCACCGTGATCGTGATCGTGATCGCCATGATGGTGGTGATGTTCGACGCCGGCCTCAAGTGCGGCCTCGAGCAGGTTGCCATAATCGGCCTCTGCAAAGTCCGGGAAGCGCGTGATCAGGGCGACGATGGGCCACAGTTCGGCATCGCTGTGGGTCGGACCCCAGGCCGGCATGCCACTCATTCGGATGCCGTGCCTGGTGACCCAGAACAATTCCTCGATGCTGCGCTTTTGGGCGGACTCGCTCAGATTGGCCGGCGGCGGGTTCAGGCCGCGAGCCAGCGCGGACGGCTGGCCTCCAGGCGGATGATGGCAGTCAGCGCACATGGACTCGAAGCCGACCACGGCCTCGAACAGCACGGCATCTTCGTTCAGGTTGACTGGCGGCGCCTGCAGATCCCGGGCCTGCCGCCGGACCGAATTGACCCGGGTCTGGTGGATCAGGTCGTGAATCGGCTCGGGCAGCTCGGCCGAAACGGCCACGTCGAAGCGGCCACCGGTGATGATCCAGGCAGCAACCGCGACACCGACCAGGGCGGCCAGCAGCAGGGTGATGAGGGCGTGTTTGAGAAAAGTCATGGTATTGGCTCCAATGGCTTGCGTTTATCCGCGTTTATCCGCGTTCATCTGCGGTTTCATTTTCCCTTGTCCGAGGCAGGCCCCTACGATGCCAGAGGTAGTACAGCGCCGGCATCACCAGCAGGGCGACGATCCAGACGGTGAACACCCCGCCGACCATGGGTGCGGCGATGCGCCGCATGACTTCCGAGCCGGTGCCGGTGGACAACATCACCGGCAGCAGGCCAAGGAACACGGTGGTCTCGGTCATGGTGATGGGGCGAACGCGTTGGCAGGCGCCTTCGACGATGGCATCTCTCAGGTCGGCGCGGGTAAACTCGCGTTCGCCGATGCGTTCCCGGAAGCGCTGGTAGGCGTTGTTGAGGTAGACCAGCATGATCACGCCGGTCTCGGCGGCAAGGCCCCCTAAGGCAATGAAGCCCACGGCCACGCCGACCGACATCTGGAAATCCAGCGCCCACATCAGCCAGAAGCCGCCGGCCAGCGACAGCGGGATGGTCACCAGCACCAGGGCGACCTCGATGAAGGTTCGAAAGATCATCATCAGCAGCACCACGATGATCGCCAGGACCAGAGGGATCAGGACGCTCAAGCGCTCGCGGGCGCGCTCGATGTACTCGTACTGACCGGCAAAGCCGACCGAGTAGCCGCCGGGCAGTTCGACCTGCTCGGCGATGGCCGTACGGGCCTCGCGCACCCAGCCGGTCAGGTCGCGCCCGTCGATGTCGACAAACACGAATCCGGCCGGACGGGTGTTCTCGCTGCGGATCATGGCCGCGCCGTCGGCAATGCCGACCTCGGCGACCTCGCCCAGCGCGATGTGGGTGCCGGCCGGGGTGACGATGGGCAGCTGGCGCAGCTTGTCGGGCGAGTCGCGCCAGTCCGGCAGAAAGCGCAGGTTGACCGGGAACCGCTCCAGGCCTTCGACCGTTTCGGTCACGTTGGCCCCACCCACGCCGAACCGAATCACGTCCTGCAGGTCGCCGATGTTCATGCCGTGCCGGGCCAAGGCGCGTC
>REEW01000193.1 GCA_007694885.1 Wenzhouxiangella sp.
GCCACCCCGATCCTGCTGTTGCTGGTGTACAACTTCGTGTTCGGCGTCATCTTCCAGGCCCGTGCGCCCGATCTGGACGTTCCTTTCGTGGCCTGGCTGGCAGTGGCCCTGTGGCCCTGGCTGGCCTTTTCCGATGGCGTGCTCAAGGGTTCGGAGGCGATCAAGAAACATTCCGAGCTGATCGCCAAGGTGGCGGTGCCGCGTGCCTTGTTGACGATGTCCATCCAGACCGCCGCGTTTGTCCTGCAGCTGATCGGCTACCTGGTGGTGTTGTCTGCGCTTGCCCTGCTGGGCGTGGAATTGACCCTGATCGGTCTGCCGTATGCCTTGCTGGTGCTGGCCACCCTGTTTGCCCTTTCCCTGGGGCTGGCGCTGCTGGCTTCGGCCGTGCAGGTGTTTGTTCGCGACCTGGAGCAGCTCCTGCCGACCCTGATGATGTTCTGGTTTTTTCTCACCCCGATCCTGTACGCGCCCGAACTGCTGCCCGAAGACATGAGGTTCTTGCTGCAGCTCAACCCAATGGCCTGGTGGATGGAGGAAATCCGCAGCGCGCTGTTCCACGGCAAGGCCCTGCCCGACCTGGGTTTTGTCCCGCTGCTGGCCGGAGCCCTGCTGGCGGTATGGGTGGGCAAGCTTGTCTTTGATCGTCTCAGTCCACACTTCGAGGACTTCCTGTGAACGAGGTCCTACTGCGGCTTCAGGGCGTGGGCAAGTCCTATCCGCCGACGGTGCAGTCATCGAAGCGGCTGCGCGCGTTCTGGCAGATTCTTACCCGGGGTCATAGCGAAGAAGGCACCAGCGTATTGCGCGACATTGAATTCCAGGTCTGTCGCGGCCAGTCGCTGGGGATCATCGGCGCCAACGGAGCGGGCAAATCAACCCTGCTGAAGGTAATCACCGGCGTTCTGGCACCGACCAGCGGCACGATCACCCGGGCCGGCAGCCAGGCCGCCCTGCTGGAGCTGGGTGCCGGTTTCGATTCCGAATACACCGGGCTGGAGAACCTGCGGATGAATGCCGCGTTTCTTGGTTTGAGCCGAAAAGAGGTCGACGACAAACTCGACGACATCCTGGCGTTTGCCGACATCGGGAAATACATCCACGAACCGGTCAAGCACTACTCCTCGGGGATGGTGGTGCGCCTGGGCTTTGCCGTCGTGGCCTCGGTCACGCCGGATTTGCTGATCACCGACGAGGTCCTGGCGGTCGGCGACGAGTCGTTCCAGAAAAAATGCATTCGCTGGATCGAGGGCTACGTCGAGCAGGGCGGCACCCTGCTCATGGTCTCGCACAACATGTACCAGGTCCAGAAACTCTGCGCCCACGCCATCTGGCTGGAGGGCGGTCGGGCGCGCGCCATGGGTGACGTGTTCGACGTCACCCAGCGCTACCTGGCCTGGCACGAACGGCGCGATGCCGAGGACGTCGCCGCGCGCAGGAATCGGCCCTCCGGGGCCATCTGTACGGTCGAGTCCGTCGTCTTGCCGGACGAGCAGGAGGGTGAGCTTCGCCTGGAGATGGGCGAGTTGCTGCGCGTGCAGGTCACGGTCCGTTCGCCGGACGAGCGCGCGCCGGTCGTGCTGGTCGGCCTGATCCGCGCCGATGGAACGCCGGTGTACGGGGTGGCCAGCGATCACGACCAGATCGAGCTCAAGCCTGATCAGGACGGCCGGGTGGAACTGGAGATCAGTTTCCCCGAGCTCAACCTGCTCCCGGGTGGCTACGCCGCCCGCGCCCATACCCTGGATCCGGAAGGCTTGCGCATCCACGATACCCGGGAAGTTACCTTCACCGTCACCGGGCGCAGCCGGGAGCTCGGTATGGTCCGGCTGCCCCACCGCTGGAACGTGCCATGACGGCCGTCGTCGTCCCGGTGTTCAATGCGCCGGAAGAAACGGCCGATTGCCTTGCCGCGCTCCGGGCCACGCTGACCGGCAGCCATGTCAACGTCATCGTGATCGACGATGCCTCGGACGATCCTGCCGTTCCGGAATTGCTGAATACCTTGCCCGAGGAATGGGTCCGGGTCCGCAACCGGCAAAACCTGGGTTTCGTCGCCACCGCCAACCTGGGCCTGGCCCTGGCGACCCGGGCCGATGTGGTTCTGCTCAACTCGGATACCCGGGTCACCCAGGGCTGGCTGGAGGCGATCCTGGACTGCGCGGCCACCGATGCGTCCATCGCCTCGGTCACCCCCTTGACCAATCACGGCGAAATCGCCTCCATCCCGGCATTCTGTCGTCCCAATCCCTGGCCGGAGCAGCCGGAAACCTGGGCCCGCGCCTGTGCCGACTCCGGCCCGCCGCTGTATCCCGAGGTGCCCACCGCGGTGGGCTTTTGCATGTTCCTGCGGCGCGCCTGTATCGACCAGATCGGTGCGTTTGATGAACTTGCCTTCGGTCGCGGCTACGGCGAGGAAAACGACTGGTGCTGCCGGGCCAGTGCGGCCGGCTGGCGCCATGTCTTGTGCGACACGGCGTTTGTCGCCCACCGCGGCGGGGCCAGTTTCGGTCCGCTGGGTCTCAAGCCTGGTGGGCGGGCCATGGAGACCTTGCTGGCGCGCCATCCGGACTACCTGGACCGGGTCAGCGCCTTCATCGAGGCCGATCCCCTGGCCGAGCGTCGCGCCCGTATCGTCGATCGCTTCCAGGCGCTTGACCGACAACGCGATCCGCAGCCAGCCGATTGATAAACTGCAGGTCAAGCCCGTCTGTCACCGCCATCATGACCCAAGCCAAACCCCTGGAATTTACCGGCGAGCGCTTCACGCCCGAGTGCGTGCGCGAGATGGCCTACGAGCATTGGCATCGCTACGCCTGGGCGGCCGGGCTGGTGGCCGGCCGGGTGGTGCTGGACGCCGCCTGCGGCGAAGGCTACGGGGCGAGCCTGCTGAGCCGCTCGGCCCGGCAAGTTACCGGCATCGACATCGATGCGCCCAGCATCGAGCATGCCCGCAGCCGCTATGCGTCCGACCGGCTGAGCTTCGAGTGCGCGTCTTGCCTGGACCTGCCCCTGGCCGACGACAGCGTGGACGTGGTGGTCTCGTTCGAGACCCTGGAGCACCTGGCCGAACACGACGAGTTGATGGGCGAGTTCCGGCGCGTGCTCAAGCCCGACGGCTTTGTCCTGATCTCCTCGCCGGACCGCAAGACCTACAGCGACGAGACCGGCTACGACAACCCCTTCCACGTTCGCGAACTCTACCGCGAGCAGTTCGAGCAACTGCTCGACGGGCATTTCCCGGCCTGGAAGCTGTTCGGGCAGAAGCTGATGTTCGTTTCCGCGCTGTGGGCCCTGGACGGGCCGGGCAGGGTCCAGTGGCTCAGCGATGACGCCGAACAGCCCGCCTCGGATCAACAACCGGTCTGGCCCCCGCTGTACTTCGTCGCTGCTGCCGCGGCCGCCGAATCGGCGCTGCCGCAGCTGCCCGGCGTGTCGCTGTACGGCGACCGTGACGAGTCGGTCTATGGCCACTACAACGACGAGGTCGGCAAGCACATCCGCGCCGGCCAGCTGCTGGCCGAGCGCGAGGCCGAAATCCAGGCACTCAGGCGGCGCCTGGACCGGCCCTGGTGGCGGCGCTGGCTGGCTCGTTCGTGAGCCTTGCGGCCTTGCCCGCGGCAAAGCGGCCGATCGACCGCGTGACCGTGGTCATCGTCAACTACAACTCCGGTGCCTGGCTGTTGCGCTGCGTTCGAACGCTGCGCGGCAACGGGAGTGAGTCGCCGGCGGTTGAAGTCATCGACAACGACTCCGACGACGGCAGCAGCGAGCGCCTGGCCGATCTGCCGGGTGTGCGCGTTCGCCGCTCGCCGCGCAACCTGGGATTTGCCCGCGGCGTCAACACCGCGGCCCGCGCCGTTCAGACCGAGTTCCTGCTGGTCATCAACCCCGACTGCCTGCTCGTTCCCGAAGCGCTCAAGGTCCTGATCGCCGACATCGACGCGCACCCCGACGCCGGGCTCGTGTCGGGTCGGGTGTTCGACATGAGCGGCAACGAGCAGCGCGGCAGCCGCCGCCGCCTGCCGACGCGCCGCCGCCTGCTCGAAGAACTCCTGCCCTGGCGGCGCCGGACCGGGGTGGATCTGACCCACTTGCCCGCGCCGGACAAGGCCGGCGAGGTCGAGGCGGTCTCCGGGGCCTGCATGCTGTTGCGCCGCCGGGCGTTCCTCGAGGTCGGCGGCCTGGACAAGCACTATCCGATGCATTTCGAGGATCTGGATCTGATGGCCCGCCTGTCTGCGGCCGGCTGGAGCATTCGATTGTTGCCCGACGTGATCGTGTCCCATGCCGGCGGCGTATCCTCGCGCAGTCGGCCGCTGCGGGTGATGTGGAACAAGCACCGCGGCCTGTGGCGGTATCTGAACCAGCACCCGGAGCCGCCGTGGCCGTGGTGGAGCCGCGCCCTGTGGTGGCTGGGAATTCAGGTCCACGCCGTGTTGATGACTCCGGTGGCCTTGTGGCGGCGTCGCTGAGCGGCGACACGGCGGTTCTGCTCCTCGGCGCCAGCAGCGCCGCGGGTCGGTGTTTCCTGGCCAGGGCGGTCGAATCGGGCCTGCAGGTGCTGGCCGTGTCTAGACAGCAGCCGGCCTCGAGTCTGCCCGGGGTCACCTGGCTGCAGCAGGATCTGTCCGACGGGCCGGTTGCGGCCATGGCCGGGGTGCTGGTCAGTTTCGGCCCGGTGGGCCTGGCCTTGCGCCAGGTCCAGGCCGCGCCCAGCATCGGTCGGGTGGTCGCGATCAGTTCGGCCAGCACCGTGTTCAAGACCGGGTCGCCGGACCCCTCCGAACGGGCCCAGATGGCCCAGATCGACGACCAAGAAACCCGGCTTGCCGCCCATTGCGCGGCACGGGGTGCGGGCCTGAGCCTGTTCAAGACGACCATGATCTACGGCGCAGGCAACGACGCCAACGTTACCCGCCTGGCCGACTTGAGCGCGCGCCTGCCCTTTGTGCCGGTCGCTGGCCGTGGTCTGCGCCAGCCGGTGCATGCCCATGACCTGGCCGAGCTGGCCCTGCGGGTCCTGGCCATGGACGAGCGCAGTTGCGGCACCTGGCTGCTGGGCGGCGGCGAGGCCCTGGACTACCCGGCCATGCTGCGCCGCATCGCCTCGGCCCAGGGCCGAAGCGTGCGCGTTGTCCGCCTGCCGTGTGCTGTCCTCAAGCTCGCCTTGACACTGGCGCATGCCTTCGGCCGGCTGGACGATGTGCGCTCGGCCATGCTCGAGCGCCAGGCCATCGATCTGGTGGTGGACGACCAGCCCGCGCGCGAGCGGCTGGGCTGGAACCCCCGGCCGTTTCGGCCGGAGCCTGCCCGGGTGGGTTCCTGAACCGTTCGACCCTGAGCCGTTCTCAGTCTTTCAGTTTCTTGTACTTCAGGCGGTGCGGGCCGGCCTGGTCGCCGCGGCGACGCTTCTCGTCTTTTTCGTAGTCGGAGAAATTGCCCTCGAACCACTCGACGTGCGAGTTGCCCTCGAAGGCCAGCACGTGGGTGGCGATGCGGTCCAGGAACCAGCGGTCGTGCGAGATCACCAGGACACAGCCCGGGAAGGCCAGGATCCCCTCTTCGAGGGCGCGCAGGGTTTCGATGTCCAGGTCGTTGGT
The DNA here is from genome assembly GCA_007694885.1 of Wenzhouxiangella sp. GTDB lineage: Bacteria > Pseudomonadota > Gammaproteobacteria > Xanthomonadales > Wenzhouxiangellaceae > Wenzhouxiangella. Next base: position 5,604 of record REEW01000193.1, read on the forward strand.
CGGTTCGTCGAGCATCAGCACGTTGCCGCCGCTTTTGAGCACCTTGGCCAGGTGCACCCGGTTGCGCTCGCCGCCGGAGAGCTGGCCGACCCGCTTTTGCTGGTCCGAACCCTTGAAATTGAACCGGCTGGCGTAGGCTCGCGCGGGGATGCGGTAGTTGCCGATCACGATTTCGTCCGAGCCGTTGGAGATTTCCTCCCAGACTTGGGCGTCGTCGTTGAGGCTGTCGCGGCGCTGGTCCACGTAGGCCAGTTCCACGGTCTCGCCGACGCGCACCTCCCCGCGGTCCGGCGCCTCCGTGCCGGCGATCATGTTGAACAGGGTGGTCTTGCCGGCGCCGTTGCCGCCGATGATGCCGACGA
>REEW01000134.1 GCA_007694885.1 Wenzhouxiangella sp.
AGGGCGGCCGCGCCGTCGAACAGGCGCCCCACGGCGCTGCTTTCCGGGCTGGCCATGCCTTTATCCCAGGCCGATTTCAGCAGCGGATCAAAGCCGGGTGCCTGACTCCAATCGAAACCGGCGTGCCAGGACAGCGACAGCGCCGTGCGCCAGGGCTGGCGGGTGACGCGGTCCCCGCCCGGCAGGCGAAACGGTCGGAACGAGGCCACGCGCCGCCAGTGGCCCGGTCGACCGAAATAGGTCTCGCCGCCCCATAGCGTGCCGTCGCGGCCGTAGCCGACGCCGTCCCAGGCGAATACCAGCAGGTCGCGATCGAGCAGGTCGAACTCTCCGGCCAGGGCCGAGGCGTGGGCTTCGTGGTGAAAGACCCGGACCAGCGGCAGGCCGGCATCGCGCGCCCAGCGGCTGTTGGGAAAGTCCGGATGGGCGTCGCAGGCCAGGGCTTCGGCACGCACGCCGTATAAATCCTGCAGGTCGGCCGAGACCTGGCGAAACACCTCGACCGCGCGCGGGCTGTCGAGCTCGCCGATGTGCGGCGAGACGATGGCGCGGCTTTTCCAGGCCAGGGTGACGGTATTTTTCAGGAAGGCGCCGACGGCCAGCAGCGGTCGGTCCAGCGTGACCGGCAGTTCGATTTCCAGCGGCGCGTTGCCTCTGCCCAGGCGGATCGGGCGCACGCGCCCGGCCACCGATCGCCACACCGGATCGTCGGCCGGGCGCTGGATCGGGCGGTTGTGGTGCAGGAAGGCATCGGCCACGTTGCCCAGGCGCGACTCGACGTCTTGCGGGTCGGTCAGCACCGGCTCACCGCTTAAATTTCCTGACGTGGCGACGATGGGCCGGCCCAGGTCCTTGAGCAGCAGGTGATGAATCGGGCTGTAGGGCAGCATCAGGCCGACCTCGTTCAGTCCCGGCGCGATGCTGGGTGCCAGCGGCGCATCGGAGCGCAGGCGGGCGAGCATGATGGGCCGTTCGGGGTCGGCCAGGCGCGCGGCCGTGGCTTCATCCAGTTCGGCCAGTTCACGCGCGCCGTCCAGGCGGTCGGGGCCGGCCATGGGCACCATCACCGCCAGCGGCTTGTCGGGCCGGCGCTTGCGGGCACGCAAGGTGGCGACGGCGGTTTCATTGGCCGCGTCGCAGATCAGGTGGTAGCCGCCGACGCCGCGCGCGGCGACAATGCCGCCGGACTCGATCACCCGCACCGCTGCAGCCAGCGCTGCTTCGTTGCCTTCGGTGCGATCGGAACCGTGGACAAAAGTCAGAACCGGCCCGCACACCGCGCAGGCCAGCGGCTGGGCGTGGAAACGGCGGTCCAGCGGGTTGCGGTATTCCGCGTCGCAGTCGGCGCACAGCGGAAAACTTTTCAGCGTGGTGTTCGGCCGGTCGTAGGGCAGCGCGCGGATGATGGTGTAGCGCGGGCCGCACTGGGTGCAGTTGATGAAGGGGTAGCGGTAGCGGCGCTCGGCCGGGTCGCTGATCTCGGCCAGGCAGTCGTCGCACAGGAACTGGTCCGGCGGCACGTGGATTTCCGGATCGGCCGCGGACTGGCTGGCGCGGATTTCGAAGGCACGGAAGTCTTCCCACTCGGCCGGCTCGTTGCGCAGCAGCTCGGGCCGGGCCAGCGGCGGGGCGCGGTCGATCACATGGCGGGCGAAGGCATCGAGCTGAGCGTCCGGGCCCTGGATCGCGACCTCGACCACCCCGGAGGCGTTGTAGACCCAGCCGGTCAGATTCAGTTCATGCGCCAAGCGGTAGACGAAGGGCCGAAAACCCACGCCTTGCACGCGGCCGGCGACGGTGACCCGGCGAACCGGCAGCGTTTCCTGTTCGGCGGTCACTTGGACCCAACCCGTGCGCGGTGGTGCGCGAGATAGAGCGGCGTCCAGGCGTGCGGACTGCGCCGGACCAGGCGGAAGCGGGCGACGTGGTAGGACGGGTCGAAGCCGTAGAAATTCATGCGCATGCGCTCCAGTTCGGCGTCGCGGTAGGCGTGCAGCGGGCGCTCGGCTTCGTCTTGCGCTCGCCGTTCGGCCTTGGCCGTCAGGCGGGCCTCGAAGTCGTCTTCGGCCAGTTGCGCGGCCTGCGCGAGCGCGAATTGATCGAACGCGGCCCGGTCGCCGGGGCCGACCCGATCGATCAGGCCCAGCTCCTTGGCTTCCGCCGCCAGCATGGGCAGGCGATGACCCATGACCGCCTTGATGCCGTCCTCGCCCACGCGCTTCGGCAACAGGTAAGTCCAGTACTCCGAGCCGTACAGATTGCCCATGTTCTTGTAGTGCGGGTTGAGCACGACGCCGGATCGCGCCCAGATCTCGTCGGCGGCCAACGCCAGGAACACCCCACCCGCCGCGGCATTGCCGCCGATGGCGCTGACGGTCAGGTGGCTGGTGGTGCGAATGATCGCCTCGGCCACCTCGTCGATGGCGCGGATGTTGTCCCAGGACTCGTCCGGCGGGCTGGCGGCGGCCTCGATGGTGTTCAAGTCCATGCCGTTGGACCAGAAATCGGAACCGCCGGCCAGCACGATCACCCGGGTCGGGCGCTCGGTGGCCTGCCGGTAGGCCGCGAGCAGGGCCTGGCAGTCGGCCGTGCTCATGGCACCGTTGTAGAAGTCGAACTCGAGGATGCCGACAGCGCCGATTTCGCGGTAGCGGATCGGTCCGCGGCCCGTTTCGGGATCGGAGTTGAGGTTCAGCTCCGGCAGATCGGCCAGCGCTTCGCCCAGCACCGTCGTGGCGCGGCGCTTGAAGGGTCGCTCGCCGCCCTCCTTCAGATGCCCGATCCAGACCGCGCCATCGATCGTGGCCCGGCAGATCGCGCCGTGGCAGCGCGCCAGCAAAGCACCCGGCTCACCCGCAAGCTCGGGGTCCGGCCAGGCGTTGAACAGCCGCACCTCGCGGCCGGCGATGTCGTCGACCACGCCGGGAAAGCCGTCGGCGCTGCGGATTTTTCTCATTACCGTCGCGGTGTCATCGCGGGTCCAGTTGATGCCACGAACAGTGGCCGGCACCGGGTCGCGCCAGCGTCCCGGGGGCGGCGGATCGCCCGGCTCGCCGCGTTCGATCTTGCCCAGGGCCTCGAACAGCGCGGCCACGGCGGCCTCGGTCACCTCGATGCGGTACAGGCTGGACTTGCGCGCAGGCCGCATCGGAAACATCCGGCTGGCCAGTACGGGACCGCCGTCGAGTTCTTCGGTAGCGCGGATGATGGACACGCCCCACTCGGCAGCCTCGTCAAGCACCGCCCAGTCCAGGGCCGCCGGGCCACGATCCCCCGGCGGGCCGGGATGGACGATCAGGCAGGGCACGGCGGCGAACACCGCCTCGGGAATCTTGCGCTTGAGAAACGGAGCGACCACAACATCGGGCTCGAACACCTCGACCGCCTCGGCAGTCACCTCGTCGCTGATATCGAGCTCGACGCTGACCTCGTGCCCGGCCGCACGCAGCTCGGCGTGGACGCGCTGGCTCAGGCTGTTGAAGGCATGGCAGAGGAGCAGAATGCGCATGGATCGTATTGGGTCAAAGCGAGAATCCTACCGCAGATGGCTGCCCGAGTGACTGATCCCCCTGGGCGACACGGCCAGCTTACTCTGCAACGCGTACGAAATCCGATACTGTTGCAATTCTGGAATCACGGCGCGTATCCTCGCTATGCGCGGACGCGCCCAAAAGCCCTCTCGCCCTCTAACAGTCAGATGACAAGTGGTGAAAAATTCAGAACTTTTCTGCTGATAGCGTGATGCACATGCACAGGCGGCACCTGGTCTCCCTGGAGGGCCTCTCTTTCATGAATGCAACCGCCCCCGGATGAGCACTTTTTCTGCTTTTGACGTCGGTACGCTGCTGTTTACCGTGGCGATCACGGCTCTTGTAGCCACCGGGCTGTTGTTGATGTCTGCCCTCCGGCATCGTCGCGAAGTGAAGGGACTCCCCTACTGGACAGTCAGCGGCCTGCTCTTGTCGATTGCCGGGCCTCTGTTCATGCTGCAGCATGACGGATTGACGTTCTTCTCGGTCTTTCTGCCCAACACATTCAGCCTGGTCGGTCTTTTTCTCATAGGCGCAGGCTTGAGGCGCCTTCACCGCCGCTCTTTGGGACGCGCTGACTGGGGCGTGATCATCATGGTTGTCGCCCTATCCGGGGTTTTTTTGTCTTTTACACTGAGTGGCTGGCCCGGTATCGAGGGGCGGATCATTGCCGTGGCAGCAGGCATCACCGTTACGACGGGCTACATCATGTGGAGTCTCCCGCCTTCGTTCGCGGGATCGCTCGTGGGAGCAAGCATTACCGGAGCGGCTGTAGTCCTGATGGGAAGCAGCCTGATGCAGGTCGTGAATATCCTGTTCATCTCGGATACGGAGGCGACAGGTCTCGTGCAACTCGATTCCCTGCATGTGGTCTTTGTCGTAACGCAAATGGCTGCAACCATCACCCTGCTGTTCGCTCTCGTCCTCGTCGTTCCACACCAGTTGGCAATGCAGAAGGAAGTCCTGACCGAACGTATCAGGAAAGCCAGCGAGGCAAAGTCCCGCTTTCTCACTGGTGTAGCGCATGACCTCAGAGGGCCCCTGAGCTTGATTTCAGCGTTCGGTGAAATCCTCGCCGAGCGTTTGAAGGGAGAGGAACAGAAGTTTGTCCATGACATCCGCCTGGCCGCAGACGAGCTTAACGCAATGGCTGGATCGCTCACGGAACTCGCGCAGCTGCAAGAAGGGGCCATTGAATTGGAACGGCACCCGACCCCTGTGGGCGCGCTGATCCGCGACGTCGCCGACGCGGAGCGCTTTGCAGCGGCGAAGGCGGGCATCGACCTCCGGACTGTCACGCCGGGGTCGGCGGCTGACGCCGACTTGCCAGCTGACCCGGCCTTGAAGGCCATGACAAACGAACAGTCGTTGCGCCGCATAGTAAAAAACCTCGTCAAGAACGCGCTCTCGTATAGCAGGCAGGGAGACACCGTCACGCTGGAAGTTTATGCTTCACGCGCGTCCGTAGCACAGCGTGCACACGGCTCCGGCATCAATCAAACCATACGCTCGAAACGAGGCCCCAACAGAAGAGCCGGCAAAGATACAGACGCGGACCCGGTGAAGGCAAGAGCCGTAGTGATCACCATTTCCGATACTGGGCCAGGCATTGAACCGGAGTTCATGGATGATCTTTTCGAACCGTTCGCCCGCAACGCGCCGGGAACAGAGGGGACCGGGCTCGGGCTGGCAATTACGAAAGAGCTTGTGGAAGCGATGAGTGGAACGATCAGTGTCCAAAGCAAATTGGGAGAAGGGACGTACTTCGAAATCCGGTTACCGTCTGCCAATCCCACCTGACGCGGCCCCCAATGATGTAGTTACCACCCCGCTGCGCGGCCCGCTGGACCGGGTCTGCACCGAGACCCGGCTACTCTTTCATGACGATGCCGAGCAGTTGACCTGCGTCAGCTGCTCCTGGATCGCGGCGTTCTGAATCTGCCAACCGGGCCGGCCTCAGCCGGCTTCCGCGTAGCGCCGGTAGCGATAGTAGGCCGCGCACGCCCCCTCGTCGGAGACCATGCACGAGCCGATCGGGTTGCGCGGCGTGCACACCGTGCCGAAGATTTCGCAGTCGGTGGGTTTCTTGACCCCGCGGATCACGGCCGGGCACTGGCAGGCCTTGTTCTCGCGGACTTCCTTTTCGACCAGGTCGAAGCGCTTTTCGGCGTCGAACCTTGCGTACTTGTCCTTGATGCGCAGGCCGCTGTAGGGCACGGTTCCCAGGCCCCGCCAGGCGAACTCGGGGCGCAGCTCCAGGGTCTCGGCGACCATGGCCTTGGCCTTGGCGTTGCCCTCGCGCTTGACCCCGCGGGTGAACTGGTTCTCAACCTCGGCCCGGCCCTCGTTGAGCTGGCGAATCAGCATGACGATGGAGGCCATCACGTCCAGCGGCTCGAAGCCGGCGATGACCA
>REEW01000123.1 GCA_007694885.1 Wenzhouxiangella sp.
GGATGCACCCTACGTGACCGGCCAGATTCTGGCGGTCGACGGTGGGCGGCTACTCAACATGTAAGAGGGTGGCTGGCGGCGAGTGGCGCCGGCTGCTGGCGAGCCGTGGGATTGGGGCGGCGGGGGGTGTTGGGTGCTTCGGGGCGGGCGGGGCGCGGAAGCGGCCCAAGATCTCACAGCATCCAGCCCCATCTCAAAATCTTCTGGAAGCGCCCGAATCGCTGGACTGTACGGGAGGAGCTTCGTGGGCACCCAGCTCCCCTGAACCAAAAGCTCGCTCCCCGGCCGATCGCCCCGTCCGGCCCGAAGCACCCGGCATCACCGGATGCTCGGAGCCATCGACAAGCAAGCACCTCAAACGGGCACCCCAGAGCCTGCCCCAATCAGTCCGTCAAGTCCGCTGGTTGATGGCGATGTAGTCGCGTTCGCTTTTGCCGGTGTAGATCTGGCGTGGCCGGCCGATCCGGTGCGGGCTGGCGCTTTGTTCCAGCCACTGGGAGACCCAGCCGACGGTGCGGCCGATCGCGAACATGGGTGTGAACATGCTGGTCGGGATACCAAGCGCCTTGTAGATGATGCCGGAATAGAAATCCACGTTCGGGTACAGCTTGCGCTCGACGAAGTAGTCGTCTTCCAGCGCGATTCGCTCCAGCTCCATGGCCAGGTCAAGCAGCGGATCGGACTGGCCGAGCTCGGCCAGAACCTCGTGGCAGGCCTTGCGGATGATGGTCGCACGCGGGTCGAAGTTCTTGTAGACCCGATGGCCGAAACCCATGAGCCGGAACGGATCATTCTTGTCCTTGGCTTTTTCCATGAACTCGGCAACGCGGCCGACATCGCCGATCTGGTTGAGCATTCTCAACACCGCTTCGTTGGCACCGCCGTGGGCCGGACCCCAGAGCGCGGCAATCCCGGCCGCCACACAGGCGTAGGGGTTGGCGCCGGTCGAGCCGACCAGTCGGACGGTCGAGGTCGATGCGTTCTGTTCGTGGTCGGCGTGCAGGATGAACAGCAGGTCCAGCGCCTTGGCGGCAACGGGGTTGACCTCGTAGGCTTCCGCAGGCACCGAAAACATCATGTGCAGGAAGCGTTCGGCGTAGTTGAGCGAGTTGCGCGGGTACGCACTGGGCCAGCCCATGTAGTGCCGGTAGGCGGCTGCGGCCACGGTCGGCATCTTGGCGATCAGGCGTTTGGCCGCAAGGTCGCGATGTTCGGGGTCGTTGACGTCGAGGTTGTGCTGGTAAAACCCGGCCATCGACGCGACCACGCCGGAAAGAATCGCCATGGGGTGGGCATCGTAGTGAAAGCCCTGGATGAACGAGTTGACTTGCTCGTGGACCATCGTGTGATACGTGATGTCGCGGTCGAAACCGGTCAGTTCAGCGTCGGTCGGCAAGTCGCCGTAGAGCAGGAGATAGGCGACCTCGACGAAACTCGACTTTTCGGCCAGCTGTTCGATCGGGTAGCCGCGGTAACGCAGGATGCCCTCGGTTCCGTCGATGAAGGTGATGTCGCTTTTGCAGTTGGCCGTCGTGCCGTAGCCCGGGTCGTAAGTGAAATAGCCCAGTTCTGGATTCAGACGGGTGATGTCGATGGTCGGATCGCCCTCGGTTCCGGCCACGACCGGGAGATCAAGAGTTTTTCCGGAATCCGGGTCGGTCAGGGACAGTTTTCGATCGGTCACCGGTCTTCTCCTTGCCAATTCGATGTGAAGGGCAGGCACGCTGGCCAATCTCGAATGCCTGCCGGGTAACGCAAAAGTATCTCACAGCCTTGTTGTGTGCTGCATCACTTTGCCGGGCGCTTGGTCAACGACCAGTCCGAAGCGTGCCATCGGCGGCACGAGTCTACACGTCGACGAAGCTCTCGGCAGAACCGATCCAGCGCTGAATCAGCTGGTCAGCCCCCACTTCGTCGAGGGTCGCCGCCATGTCCGCCACCCGGTCGAGCAACTGCTCGTCGCGGGCGAGATCGGCGATCCGAAAGCGCAGCATGCCGGTCTGACGGGTGCCCAGGACTTCGCCGGGGCCGCGCAGTTCGAGGTCTTTTTCGGCGATGAGGAAGCCATCGGTGGTCTCGCGCATCACCTGCAGGCGCGCCCGGGCCGTCTCGCCCAGCGGCGGCTTGTAGAGCAGCACGCAGGCGGCCTGGTCGCTGCCGCGTCCGACCCGGCCCCTGAGCTGATGGAGTTGCGAAAGCCCCAGGCGTTCGGCGTTTTCGATGATCATCAGGCTGGCGTTGGGCACGTCGACGCCGACTTCGATCACGGTGGTGGCGACCAGCAGGTCGATTTCACCGGCGTTGAACTCGGCCATGACCGCCTGTTTCTCGGAAGCTTTCATGCGCCCGTGAATCAGCCCGACCCGGAATTCGGCCAGCTCCCGGGCCAGCTCGCGCGACCGGGTTTCGGCGGCTTCGGCCTCGAGCACCTCCGATTCCTCGATCAGCGGGCAGACCCAGTAGGCCTGGCGGCGTTCGGCCAGGGCCAGTCGCAGTCGTTCGATGACCTCGGCGCGGCGCTGCTGGCTGGCCGCGACCGTGGTCACCGGCTTGCGGCCCGGCGGCAGTTCGTCGAGGACCGAGATGTCAAGGCCCGCGTAGGCAGTCATGGCCAGGGTGCGCGGAATCGGTGTCGCCGTCATCACCAGTTGATGCGGTTGCAGTCCCCCGGCGCGGCCCTTGTCGGCCAGGGCCAGGCGCTGGTGGACGCCGAAGCGGTGCTGTTCGTCGACGATGACCAGGGCCAGGTCCCGGAACGCCACGCCTTTCTGGAACAAAGCGTGGGTGCCGACGGCGATCACGGCATCGCCGGCCAATTGCTCCAGGGCTTCGGCCCGGGCTCGCCCCTGGACTTTTCCGGCCAGCCAGACCGGCTCCAGGCCCAGCGGAAGCAAGTACTCGCTCAGGGTTCGGTAATGCTGCTCGGCCAGGATCTCGGTCGGGGCCACGATCGCTGCCTGGCGACCGGCCGCTGCAGCGGTGGCCAGGGCGGCCGCGGCGACCACGGTCTTGCCGGAACCGACATCGCCCTGCAGCAGTCGGCGCATGGGTATGGCCCGCGCCAGGTCGGCCCGGATTTCATCGATCACCCGGCTCTGCGCCCCGGTCGGGCGGAACGGCAGCGCTTCGAGCAGTCGTTGGCCAAGGCCGATCGGGTCGACCAGCTCAGGCGCGCGCTGGCGTGAGCGGGCCCGGTTCATTCGGGCCAGGGCCAGATGATGAGCCAGCAGCTCTTCCAGTGCCAGGCGCTGCACGGCCGGATGCGTGCCGTCGATCAGTGCCCCCAGATCCTCGTCGGGCGCGGGCGCGTGGATGGTGCTCAGGGCATCGCCCAGGTTGATGCCGCCCGGCCGGCCGGGCAGCAGATCCGATAGCGCCATTTCGCCGCCCTGTAGCCGGTCCAGCGCCTCGGCGACGAGCCGGGCGATGGTGGCCTGGCCGACCCCTTGCGTGGTCGGGTAGACGGGTGTGAGCGATTCGGGCAGCGGCGGGGATTCGTTTTCGCCCAGGGCCTGGCACTGTGGATGGGCCATTTCCAGTCCGCCGGGACCGGCGCGAACCTCACCGTAACAACGCAGTCGGCGACCCTCGGCCAGCAGTTTCAGCTGCGACGGGTAGAAGCGAAAAAAGCGCAGGGCGAGCTGGCCGGTTTCGTCGGCCAGGGTGGCCAGCAGCATGCGGGTGCGGCCGTATCGAATCGCCTGGTGGACGATGCGGCCCTCGACCTGGGCGGTATTGCCCGGGCGAACCCGGTTGAGCGGCGTGATCCGGGTCCGGTCCTCGAAGCGCAGCGGCAGGTGAAACAGCAGATCGCTTTCACGCACCAGGCCGAGTCCGCCCAGGCGCGCGGCGACCCGGTCGCCGATGCCGGGCAGATCGCTCAGCGCGCGGTCAGGCCCCATGTGCGGGCGGGTCGCTCAGCCGGAGGCCGGCAACACCATGACCCCGTCCATTTCCACCGCAACGCCCCTGGGCAGGGCCGCGACTTCGACCGCGGCCCGGGCCGGGTAGGGTTCGGCGAAGTACTCCGCCATGATCCGGTTGACGGTCTGGAAGTGGCCGAGGTCGGTCAGGAAGATATTGAGCTTGACCAGGTCGTTGAGGCTCCCGCCGGCGGCTTCGGCGACGGCCTGCAGGTTGTCGAAGACGCGCCGGGTCAGGGTCTCGAAATCGCCGTCGACGACCTCGCCGCTGGCCGGATCAAGCGGAATCTGGCCGGACAGGTAAACCGTATTCCCGGCCTGGACGGCCTGGGAATACGGACCGATCGCGGCCGGGGCGCGGTCGGTGCGGATGATGCGTCGGCTCATCAGTGATGCTCAGTCGCAGTCGCCGATGCGACGGCCGGTCATCTCGATGGTGCTCTTCATCGGCCCCATGGGGGTTTCGGCGTGGGTGGTGATCAACCCTTCGCTGCGATCGCCCATGAAGGTCATTGCCATGTTCATGTCGATCGACATCCCTTCCTGGACGCAGGTCATTTCGTAGTTGGCGCCGTCGGTGCGCACTTCTTCGCGGGTGACCTCGCATTCGTCCATGTCCATGTCGCCCATGAAGGTATCGGCATCGGCGATGTCTTCGGCGGTCACGCACTCGGTGGTCGTGTCGTTCTGTTCAGGGAAAGGAAAATCGGCTTCGACCGTCATGCGGGTGTTGTACTCCCACAGGCCGGGTTCGATGTTGGGCGTTTCGGCCTGGGCGATGGAGATCACCCCGACGGCAAGACTTGCGGTGAGAACTTGATGGATCAGCTTCATGATGGACTCCGTTTGAATCTGTAGATGAATTTCTGTCTGGTGCCTTATCGGCCTATTGCGAGGATCGTCGGACATTCCCGCCAAGCCCAATTGGCCACTCTCCGGTTCGCTCACATTGTAACCCCGGCCTCGTGGTCCATTCGACGATTGATCCGACAGGAGCGATTCCGGTCTGCCATTGGCGGGCACAATGTAATAAGATAACGTTCTTAAGCTGGCCATTTCGGGCCAGGCAAGACTTCCCCCAACCAACCGGAGATTTGAATGCACAACCAAGCCCGTTTTCCCCTTGCCGCCGCCATTGCCGTGGCGCTGGCCGCCCCGGCCCTGGGTTTTGCCCAGGACGACCCCGAAGCCGTAGTCGATCGGATTCTGGTCACGGCCGACCCGCTCGGCGATCGCGGGCCCGATGAACTGGTTCGCCCGGTCAGCGTCGTGGCCGGAGATGAACTCGAGCGCCGCCGCGCCGCCACCCTGGGCGAAGTGCTCGACGGTCTGCCCGGCGTGGCCAACTCCGATTTCGGCCCGGGTGTGGGCCGGCCGGTGGTGCGCGGTTTGCAGGGCTCGCGTGTCCAGGTGCTCGAGGATGGCATGGGCACTTCCGACGTTTCACGCGAAGGGGCCGATCACGCCATCGGCATTGATCCCGCCCGCGCCGAGCAGGTCGAGGTCTTCCGCGGCCCGGCCACGCTGCTCTACGGCAGCGGCGCGGCCGGTGGTGTGGTCAACGTGGTCACGCGGCGTTTCGCCCCGGAATTCAGCGACGATCTGCGTGTGGACGGGCGCTTTTCCTACGGGTTCAATGGCAACGACAAGCAGGGCCGGCTGGCCCTGGACGCACCGCTGAGCACGGATTTCGTGCTGCGCGCCGACTACAACATCCGGCGTACGGACGACTTCGACATCAACGGGTTCCAGCAGGTCGGCCAGACCGAGGGCAACGAAGACACGCTGCGCATCAGCAGTATCGACACCGACTCGGCTTCTTTGACTGGCCTGTTCCGTGGTACCTGGGGTCACTTCGGCCTCGGCGTCAGCTATTGGGACACCGATTACGGCATTCCGGAGAACTTCGACGCCCGTCCGCGCGACCTGGGTGGCCAGAGCGATGACTTCGAGCGGGTTTTTGCCGATGCTCTGCGCTTCGATCTCCGCGGCGAATGGGTCGAGCCGATGCCGGGCTTCAGCACGGCCCGCCTGAAAATGTCCTACACCGATTTTGAACAGGACGAGGTGGAGTTCGAGTTCGACCGCAGTCCCGCGGGCGGCTTTCTCGATGAACGCGTGGTCGAAGCGCAGTTCGAGAACAAGGAGTGGGACACCCGGCTTGAGCTTGTCCACGACCCGATTGCCGACTGGCGCGGCGTGGTCGGCCTGCAGTACACCGATCGCGACTTTTCCGCCGACGACCCCAGGGGCGCCGAACGCGGCTTCTACGTGCGCCCGAACGTGACCCGCACCCTGGCCGGTTTCGTTCTCGAAGAGCTGCCGACCGACTTCGGCCGGATCGAGCTGGGTGCCCGCATTGAGCGTGTCCGCTCCAACCCCGAAGACGTGATCGGCTCGCGCGTCGAAGGCATCACCCAGGCCGACGGCAGTTTTCTGCCCTTGCCGGAGCGGCTGGATACCAAGAGCTTCACCCCGTTCAGCCTCTCGGCCGGCGCGGTGGTCGACCTGGGCACGGATTACCACATGCGCACGGTCGTAACCCACGCCGAGCGGGCGCCGTCGCCGGAACAGCTGTTCGCCTTCGGCCGGCACGCGGCGGCCGGCACCTTCGAGGTGGGGGATCCGAACCTGGGCAAGGAAGCCTACACCAACTTCGAGCTGGGCTTCGATCGCCACGCCGGGCCGTTCCGTTTTGACGCCACGGCCTTTTACAACCGGGTCAGTGATTTCACCTTCCTGGCCTCGGAAGACGACGGTACCGGCAACCCGGTCGGCGTCAACGATATCGGCAATCGCGCCGGCGAGGGCGCGGCGGCCGACTGCGCTCCGGGAGCTGGCGGGTTGTGCCGCTTGCGCAACCAGCTGGTCGTCAACCAGCAAGCCAACGCCGAGTTCTACGGGGTCGAGTTCAGCGCCATCTCGCAGGTGGCGACCGGTCGCATCCCGCTGGACTTCAGGGTCAGCGGCGACTACGTTCGCGGCAAACTGCGCAGCGGCGAAAACCTGCCGCGCATCACCCCGATGCGCCTGGGGATGGGTTTTGACACCCGCTTCGCGGACTGGGATCTGTCGATCGACTTCCAGCGCGTATTCCGCCAGACCAACACGGGCGAGGCCGAAAGCGAGACCGGCAGCTACAACCTGGTCGGATTCGATCTGTTCTGGCAGCCGGTGCTGTTCGGCAACGCCCAGCTGTTCTTGCAGGGACGCAACCTGCTCGACGAGGATGGACGGCGCCACCAGAGTTTCTTCAAGGAAGACGCGCCCATCATCGGCCGCTCCTTCACCACCGGCCTGCGCTTCCAGTACGGCGGCTAGCAGACCCCTTCGAGTGCCCCCGGCGCTGCCGGGGGCATACTCGCCATTTCCCGAATCCGGTTTCGCCCCGGTGCAGCAGGCCGGCGCCTGAGTGGCGCAGTCCCGGCATTCTTCCAGCCCTCCCTCAGTGGCCGAAATCCTCGTGCAGCCAGTCTCGCAGCTGGTCCATGGGCGGGGCCGTGCCGGGATAGTCCGGGATGAGGCCGTCGACGAAGCCGCGCTGTCGGAACGGTTCGACCAGTTCCGGGTTGGCCGAGATCACGTGCACCGGCACCGCCGCGCTGGCCTCGTGGCCGGTGATCAGTGCCGCCGGCTGGTGATCGCCGAGCAGGATCAACAGGCTGTCGTCGCCAAGAAAGCGCGCGGCGTAGTCCAGGCTGACCTCCATCGAATACTCGACGCTCAGGGCAAAGTGATCGCGCACCCGCTCGATGTCCTGCCACAACACCTGCGGTGGATCACCGGCGTTGCGCCAGCGCTCGAACACCGATCCATCACCGATGGACTCCCAGTCGGGCAGTACCTCGATCACCGGGGTCCACGGTGCATGGCTGCTGATCAGGGCAATCTTGGCAAACAGCGGCCGGGCCGCGGCCGGGCGCAATACGCTCTGGAAATGGTGCAGGGTGTACTGGTCGGGCATGGTGACCCAGTTCAGCGGCGGTCCGGCGTAGCCCAGGTCGCGCGCTGCGAAGATGCGATCGTAGCCCAGCTGGGTGCCCTCCGGCCAGGCCATGGTGATGGCCGGCACCACCGCCAGGGTGTCATGACCGGTCGCGCGGAAGTCGTCGATCAGGGTGTTGCGGTGCGAGTCCAGCAGCAGCCGATACCACAGCTGGTTGTCGATCCAGCGACCGCTCAGCGCGGTCGCGTGGGCCAGCCAGGACTGGCCGCCCCGGACCGGGGCCTCGAGCAGGCCCGAGACCACGCTCAAGCCGGCCTGTTCGAGCCGCGGCGCCATTCGCTCCAGTGCGGGTTGCACGATCTTGCGGTAGCGCTCCTGGTCGAATACCGTGACGCCGTAGGACTCGACAAACACCAGCAGGACGTCCGTGTCGGCCAGTCCACGCATGGCCGTGGCCGGCCGCTCCTGTGGCGGTGAGGCGGCCTCGAACTCGGCCCGGGCCTGGTGCGTCTCGCGCACCTGGGAGAGCTGGAACGTCAGGGTGTCCCAGACCGGGGTGCGAGCGACCGCAAGCGGGCGCTGTCCGCCGATTTCCAGCGCGGCCATGGCAAGCGAACCGGTCGTGAGCAGCGCGGCGAGCATCAGCGCTGGAACGGTCCGTACCCGGCCCGGCCGAAGCGCCAGGGCCAGCAGCACGGTCAGCCCGGCGAGCAGGACAATCACGGTGGCCGTTACCGCCAGCGCCCCGGCGCGGCCGAGGTTGCCGTCGAGCAGGTTGAACCCGGCGCTGACCAGGATGATGTCCAGGTAGACGTTGAGCGGCCGACTGAGAACCTGATGGGTGGCGCCGTCTCCGAAGCCCAGAATCAGGGCTGCCAGCAGCACCCCGACCAGCAGCCAGCGTCCAAACCGGAACGGGGCCCGGTCGGGCAGCAGGGCAAAAGCGCCGACCAGCAACCAGGCCTCCCAGGCCAGCCAGCGACCGTCGGTGGTTCCGAAGCGCAGCCACAGCGGCGCAACCAGCAGGAAGTTGACTACCAGGCCCCAGAACAGCAGTGCTGCAATGCCGGGCCTGGGCACGGTGACGGGAGATTTCACGACGGTAAAGGATCATTCACGATCATGACGCATCGTTACACATTCGTGCTCAGCGAGCGCGTGAACGCCGGAAGCGGGATGGCGCTCGGCCTGGCCTTGCTCTTGTTGGCCGGATGGTCGACCCAGGGCCGGGCCGATCCCATGGGCCAGGTCATCGAGCGCGCCGAGGTCCTGGCGGCCAGCGAATGGCAGCCTCCGAACCCGCCCGATCCGATTCTGGCGGCGCTGGATTACGATCGCTACCGGGCCATCCGTTTCGACCCCGATCGTGCGCTCTGGCGTGATTCCGGGCGTTTTCGCATCCAGTTCTTTCACCCGGGATTTCTGTACAACGAGGCGGTTCGGATCCATGAAGTCGACGGTGATGGCGTCCGCGCAGTGCCGTTCGATCTGTCCCGGTTTTCCTTTGGCCCGGCCCTGGAGGGTTCCCCGTCGGGGGCAGAAACCGCCGGTGGTCATGCGGGATTTCGCGTTCACTACCCGATCAACCGGCCCGACCGCCACGATGAATTCCTGGTCTTTCTGGGCGCGTCGTACTTTCGCCTGGTCGGCCGTGACCAGGTCTACGGGTTGTCGGCCCGCGGCCTGGCCCTGGACAGTGGCGGCCCGGGGGACGAAGAATTTCCGGTGTTTCGCGAGTTCTGGCTGATTCGACCGGACAGCGATGCCGATCGTATGGTCGTGCTGGCCCTGCTCGACAGTCCCTCGCTTACCGGGGCCTATCGTTTCGAAGTCCGGCCCGGCGATCCCTCGTCGATTGATGTCGATGCGCATCTGTTTGCCCGCGAGGACCTTGTTCGGCCGGGGATTGCGCCGTTGACCAGTATGTACACCCACGGGGACACGGGTCCGTTCCTGGTCGATGATTTCCGGCCCAGGGTGCATGATTCCGACGGACTGTTGGTGGTCAGCAGCCGCGGCGAGGCCCAGTGGCGACCGCTTTCGAACCGTGCCCGGGTCCGATTGAGCGCGTTCGTCGATGATGCGCCGCCGCGCGGGTTCGGCCTGCTCCAGCGTCGCCGCGAGTGGGCCGGCTTTCAGGATCTGGAGGCGCGCTACGAGCGCCGCCCGGGGCTGTGGGTGGAGCCGCTGGCCGGAGACTGGGGCAGCGGTCGCGTGGAACTGGTCGAGATCCCGACTGCCGACGAAACCCATGACAACATTGTCGCGTTCTGGGTCCCCGACGATCCGATTGATGCCGGCCAGTCGCGCCATGTCGCCTACCGGCTGACAACCGTGGGAGATGCCGAGCCTTTGAGCGGCCTGGCCCGGGTGCAGGCGACCCGCACGGGTCGGGCCGGTCTGCCCGGACAGGAAACCTGGCGGCAGCGTATGCAGCGCCGCTTCGTGATCGACTTTCACCTCGACTCGCCGCCGGAAGACGAGCCGGTCGAACTGTACGCCTCGACCGGCGCCGGCGACATTGTCGAGGCGCGGCTGGAAAGACTGCCCGGGGACCGGGCCCTGCGCGCGGTCATCGCCCTGGATCCGGACGCCAGCGGTGCGCCCTCGGACGTGCGCGTCTTCCTGCACCGCGCTGATGTCCCGCTATCGGAGGTCTGGACCTATGTCTGGTACCCGGAAGAATTCGATCGCCACCTTTGACCGGCGTCGCCGGCTGTTCCTGGCGCTGGTCGGCGGAACCGGCCTGGCCGGTCTGGTCGGCCTGTTCCTGGCCCTGGCCGAAGCGGGCGTGGGCCTGATTGCCCGAGTTCCCCTGGCGGTGTTGTTCGCCCTGACGTTCACCTGGATTGCGGTTTCGTTCTGGCACGCGGTGATCGGCTTTGTCTCGGAGCTGACGCAGCGCGCCCGCTCCGGTTCGGCGGAGATGGTCGCCTTTTCCGGTCGACCTCGGCCGCATCGCACGGTCGTGGTCATGCCCATTCACAACGAGGATCCGGACCGGGTCGTGGCCGGTCTGAGAGCCATGGCCGAGTCGCTCGTGCGCTCGAACGCGGCGCGCGGGTTCGAGTTTTTCGTCCTCAGCGATACCCGCGATGCGCTTGTTCTGCGCGCCGAGCGTTCTGCGATTGCGGCGCTGCAGGCCGAACTGGACGACTGCCTGCCGTTGCACTACCGCCACCGGCCCGACAAGCGCGGCCGCAAGGCCGGCAACCTGGCCGATTTCTGCCGGCGCTGGGGGCGCCGCTACCAGTTCATGCTCGTGCTCGACGCCGACAGCGTCATGGACGCATCGTGCATGCAGCGGCTGGTTGCCGCCATGCAGCGCGATCCGGGCATCGGCCTGATCCAGACCGTGCCCATTCCGGCCGGTCAGACCAGCCTGTTCGCCCGCCTGGTGCAGTTTGCCGCAGCCTTGTATTCGCCTATGCTCGCCCGCGGGCAGGCTTTCTGGCAGGGCCCGGCCGGCAATTACTGGGGTCACAACGCGCTGGTCAGGATGTCTGCATTCATGGACGCCTGCGGCCTGCCGGAACTGCCGGGCCGGCCGCCGCTGGGTGGAGAAATTCTCAGTCACGACTTTGTCGAGGCCGCGCTGCTGCGCCGGGCCGGCTGGAAGGTCGAACTGGATACCGCCAGACTGGTCAGCCACGAGGAGGTGCCGGCCAATCTGATCGATTACGCCGCCCGCGATCGGCGCTGGATGCAGGGCAATCTTCAGCATCTGAAGATACTGCGCATGCCTGGGCTGCATCCGGCCAGTCGCCTGCATTTTCTGTTCGGAGCGGCCGCGTACCTGTCCTCGCTGGCCTGGCTGGGGCTGCTGCTGCTGGGAGCGGCGACCATGGCCCTGCATTCGACCGTTGCTTCGGACCCGTCGGGTGGGCCAGGCGGGTACGGCCTGGCCATGCTCGTGGCCACGCTGGTGCTGCTCTTCGGACCGCGCCTGCTGGGTCTGGGCCTGGCGCTGCTGCGGCGGCCGGAAGCTTTCGGCGGCCGTTTGCGGCTGGCGTGCAGCGGCCTGCTCGAAGCGCTGGCCGGCATCCTGCTGGCTCCGGTCATGATGCTGTTCCATGCCCGCTTTGCGTTGGAAATTCTGTCCGGATCCAGCGCCGGCTGGTCTTCGCCGCCGCGGGGAGATCGGCCGGTTGCGGCAGCCCGGGCCCTGGCCCGGACCTGGGTGATGGCGATTGCCGGGTTGGTCTGGCTTGTTCTGGCAGCGATTCTGACACCACAGTACCTGTGGTGGATGAGCCCGGTCTGGCTGGGGTTGCTGCTGGCACCGCTGGCGGCCTGGGTTTCCGGCAGTCGGGCCCTGGGTCTGGCCGTGCGTCGCCCGGGGCTACTGCTGACGCCGAGCGAAACCAGTCCGCCCGAGGTCCTGCAAGCCGCTTTCAGGTGCAGACCTCAGCTGACCAGGGGGCTTGCTCCGTGGCCGCCGCCGGCCGAACGACCCGGTCCCATGCCCACCCAGCGTGTTTTGCCGGATCGCGACCTGGTGCGCGCAGCGGCGGGGTACGATCGGGTCCGTGCCTGAGTCCTTGAAGAGTCGCTACGGGCTGCTGCGCTCGCTGCTGATTTACCGTCATCCGGGACGGCAGCGCTCGCTGCGGCGGTTTTACCGGCCTTTGATCCAGCCTGACGACCTGGTTTTCGACGTCGGGGCCCACCTGGGCGACCGGGCCAGTGCGTTTGCCGGGCTGGGTGCCCGGGTCGTGGCGCTTGAGCCCCAGCCGCGGCTGTTTGCCTGGCTCGAGCGCCTGACCCGGCGCTCCGGCCGCGTGACCTGCCTGCCGCTGGCGCTGGGTGCCGTGCCCGGTCGGCTGAGCCTGAGCGGCAGCCGGGCCAACCCCACCGTGGCCAGTCTGTCGGCTTCGTGGCGTGATCAGGTCAGGCAGGCCCGGACCGGCTTCGACAAGGTCGATTGGGATGAGGCCGTTACCGTCGAAGTCACGACCCTGGACGCGCTGATCGATCGATTCGGCGTACCGGCGTTTTGCAAGATCGACGTGGAAGGATTCGAGGCCGAGGTCCTGGCCGGGCTGTCGCGCCCGCTGGCATCGCTTTCGCTGGAGTTCGTCCAGGGCGCCCTGGATCGGGCGCGGGAGTGCGTCGATCGGCTGCACAGCCTGGCCCCGTACCGCTACCAGGTGGTCGCCGGCGAGCAGCGCTACTTTCTGTTCGACGACTGGGTCGACGCCCGGTCGATCGACCAGTGGCTGCTCGCTGGTGCCGGTGGCCTCGCCTCGGGTGATCTGTACGCGCGTCGGGTGCCTGAAGCCGAAT
Organism: Wenzhouxiangella sp.; assembly: GCA_007694885.1. Classification (GTDB taxonomy): domain Bacteria; phylum Pseudomonadota; class Gammaproteobacteria; order Xanthomonadales; family Wenzhouxiangellaceae; genus Wenzhouxiangella. The sequence continues at coordinate 13,156 of REEW01000123.1, forward strand.
CCACAGCCGATCGGGTAAGCTGAGCATGGTTACGGAAGCTGCCCGGTCGCCGATGATTTCCTGCTGGCAACACCTCACCTCACCGGAACTGGCCGAGTTGGCCGGTGCGGACGCGCTCGCGGTGATGGCACTGGGCGCCATCGAACAACACGGGCCGCATCTGCCGCTATCGACCGATCTGGACATTGCCACGGGCCTGCAGACGGCCGCGCTGGCGCGGCTGGACGGCGGCCTGAACGTTGTCGTGTTGCCGCCCATGGCGCTGGGGGCCAGCCAGGAACATGCCGGCTTTGCCGGCACGCTGTCGCTGCCGCCTGAGCAGATGAGCGCGCAACTGATCTCGCTCGGTGCCGGCCTGGCCCGGGCCGGGCTGCGGCGCCTGGTCCTGATCAACGCCCATGGCGGCAACATCGGCTGGCTGGGCCCGGCTGCGCTGGAGCTGAGGGCGCGCCACGGGATGCTGGTGGTCAAGGCAAACTACATGTTGATGCGTGCGCCGGACCACTTGCTGGCGGCCGATGAATTGCGCCACGGTCTGCACGGCGGGCAGGCCGAGACGGCGATGATGCTGCATCTGCATCCCGAGCGGGTTCGGAGCGATCGGCTGGAGTGCTTTCCCTCCTGCGCCGAAATGCTGCCGGACAGTGCCGTGCTGGGTCCGGAGGGAGAGGCGGCCTGGGCCTGGCTGGCCGAAGACCTCAATCCGCAGGGGGTCGTCGGCGATGCCCGCGGCGCCAGCGCGGAAATCGGCCGCGAACTTGTCGATTACTACGCCGCGCGGCTGGCGCGGGTCCTGACCGAAGCCGCGCAAATGGACATCAGCGGTTTCGAATCGAGATCGCCTACTTCCTGACCAGGGCCTCGTCCAGCCAGTGCCCCGACCGCGCCGCCTTGGCGGTCAGGTAGCGTCGATTCTCATTGGTTACCCGGCCATAGAGCTTTTCGCGGCCGGCAATTTCGATTCCGCCTTCGGCCAGCGCCCGGATCTTGGCCGGGTTGTTGGTCAGCAGACGCACGCGCCGGATTTCCAGGGCCGCCAGCATGTCCACGGCCACGCTGTAACGGCGCTCGTCCTCACCGAAGCCGAGAATCTGGTCGGCCTCGACCGTGTCATGACCCTCGTCCTGCAGGGTGTAGGCGCGCAGCTTGTTGGCCAGCCCGATGCCGCGGCCCTCCTGGGCCAGGTAGAGGAGCACGCCGCCGCCCATCTCGTCGATCGTGCGCACGCCCGAGCGCAGCTGTTCGCCGCAGTCGCAGCGCAGGCTACCGAACAAGTCGCCGGTCAGGCAGGCCGAGTGAAGTCTGACCGGAACGTCGTCGGACCACAGCTCGGGTTCACCGATCAGCACGGCCAGGTGCTCGCGCAGGCCGTCGGGTTCGCGAAACAGTACGAAGCGGGCCTTGCTGGCTTCTTCCAGGGGGACCTGCGCCTCGCTGATTCGCTTGAGCAGCCCGGCGCCGAGTTCGAAGCAGTGTTCGGCCTCGCGGGCTGAAACGGCCAGCAGTTCGCCGCGTTCGACCTGGGTCTGGAAAGCGCGCCGCTGGCGCTCGTCCAGGGCAATGGTCAGGGCTGCCGGCAGGAGCAGCGCCCGGCGCATCAGGGCCAATGCTGCCCGCTCGGCGGTGGTGGCCGGGCGAGCGGCACCGAACAGATTCGCTGCCAGCGTGCCGCTTCCGCAGGCCGCGTCGACCACCGCGTTTGCGCGGACGGGCGTCCGGCCGGACTGGATCGGCAGGCAGGCAACCTTGGCCCGGATGCTCATGCCGAGGCTGGCCAGGCGATGGCGGCTGACCACCAGGTTGCAAGACGGCGCCGAACAAGAGCCGCTCGGCAGATCGGAATCGCTCAGGCCCTCAATCGGTTGAACCAGCACGCTGGTGCCGTGTTCGTCGTCGATAATGATGGCCACCCCGCGGCGCAGGTCGAATATCGCCCGTTCGATCTGGTGCATGGACTGTGCCTGTAAACAAACGCACTTTACGTTAATGTGACAGGCGGCGTCAGGGTGTGAATGCCGGTTCAGCCGGCAGCAGGAGTCCAAGCGAATGTCAATCTGCCAATCCGTCTGGGACCTGGTACTGGCCGTTCACGCGCTCGACTGGACCGGTCGCGCTGAGCAGGTCCTCATGCTCGGCGATGCGGAAATCAGCGTTCGTCGCGGTGGCAGTTGGCTGGCCGATCCTGCGATCAGCAGCACGGATCGGGATTTGCTCGATGCCCTGCTGCCGCTGGCCGCCTGGCCCGGCCGCCTGGCGATCGCCCAGCTCGGCCAGAGCCTGGATGGACGGATCGCCACCGAGTCCGGGGATTCCTGGTACATCAACGGCCGCGAGGCGCGAACCCACCTGCACCGTTTGCGCGCCCTGGTCGATGCGGTCCTGGTCGGCGCCGGCACGGCCGCGGAAGACCGGCCCAACCTGACCGTCCGCCACGTGGCCGGAGCCGATCCGGTCCCGGTCATCCTCGACCCACGCGGCCGCGTCGAACCGAAAGGGCCCCTGTTCGAAGGCCGCAGCGGTGCGCCCGCAACCCTGCACCTGGTCGGCGAGGGGGTGCGCTTGCCCCGGCCTCCGCCAGGCGTCGAGCGAGTTCAACTTGCCTGCACCGGGGGAGAGGTGGCGCCGCAGCTGGTGCTGGAGCGACTGGCCGAGCGTGGCCTGAAGCGCGTTCTGGTCGAGGGCGGTGGCGTGACGGTGTCGCGCTTCGTCGCCGCCGACAGCCTCGATCGGCTGCACCTGCTCATCGCCCCCTTGATCATTGGCTCCGGGCGACCGGGTCTGAAGCTGCCGCCGATCGCCCGCCTGAGCGAGGCCCGTCGACCGCCGATCCGCAGTTTTCCGCTCGCTGATGAACTACTCGTCGACGTGCGCTTTCGCTGAGCGCCCGAACGCCAGCACCGCCGCTCCCGGCAGGCTGGCCAGCAGTACCGTCACGCCGTAGGCCAGCGATGCGGCCACGCCCTGCTCAGGCGCCAGCCCGGCCGCCAGCCAGACCGCAGCCGCGGCCCCTTCGCGAAATCCCCAGCCGGCGACGGTCAGTGGGACCAGCATGGCCAGAAGAATCGGCAGGGCCAGCAGCATCAGCCCGGCAATCGGCAACTCCACCCCGATCCCGCGCGCACAGGCGGCAAACACCAGCAGGTAGCTGAGCACGATCAGAAGTGAGCTGGCCAGCTGTCGCGGCCAGGCGTCGCGGGCCAGCAGGGCCCGGCGGATGTCGCGCCGGAGGATGGCCAGCAGCGGCTGCCAGCGCGGGCGCAGAACAACAACCAGCGCCATGATCACGATCAGCCCCAGCCCCAGCGGCCAGGGTGGGGCGCCGTGCGGCGCGGCCAGCAGGATTTCGCGCCAGGGTCGATAGGCCACCAGGGCCAGGACCGCCAGCGCGATCACGACCACTTGTCCGGAGGCGCGCTCCAGGATCACCGCGCGCCACGCCGGACCGCCGCGGCCGCTGGCGCGGGCGTGGCGCCGGGCCCGCCAGGCATCACCGAGTACGCCGCCGGGCAGGACCTGGTTGACGAAACCGGCCAGGTAGTACTCGGCCAGCGCGGCTCGGGGTTCCAGCTCCAGCCCCAGGCGGCCGGCGGTATAGCGCCAGCGCCAGGCCGAAAGCACGGTCTGAGCCGTGGCGACGATGAGTGCCAGGACCAGCCAGGCGGGTTCCAGGCGGGTGACCTCGGCCGCGATTCGCTCCGGTTCCAGCCAGATCAGCAGCGCGGCCAGCAGCGCCAGGCTGGTGCCCCAGCGCAGCCAGGGACGAGCGCTCATGCGGCCGGCAAGGCCAGTACGTCGACGTGTCCGACGACCAGCCCGAGCCGGCCCAGATCCAGCCGGGCCCGGCGCCGATCGCGCCAGCGCCGGATGCGCTCGGCCTGGTCGGGGGCCTGCTCTGCGGCTGCCTGCTGCCAACCCTCCAGAAGCATTCTGCCCAGGGCTCGGGTCATCGACTCCCCGGCGGGGAGGCTCCACTCGCTGGCCCGGGTCATGACCGAGAAGCCGTGCGCGGCCAGGATGCGTGGCAAGGCCGCGGCCGCCTGCGCACCCAGGGCATCGCCCAGGCCCTTGTTGCGGCGCTGGTGGGCGTTGAAGCAGTTTCGGACAAACTCGTCGTCGCGGTCTGAGTCGATGTCACCGGCGGTATCGAGGAATTGCCAGCGCCCGTCCACGCTCAAGGCAAACAGGGCGACGATCCGGGCATTGGCGCAGGCTTTGGCCAGGTGTTCGATCCAGTCGGCCGAGACCAGGTCGAACCAGGCCGAGGCGGTGACCAGGTCGGCGCCGGACAGCCAGGAAAAATCCGTCCGGGCGAGGTCGGTCTGCAGGGTCTCGATCTCGATGGCCCGCGCCGGCGGGTCATGGCGGGCCTGCTCGCAGGCCGCCTGCAGCAGCCGCGGATCCCGGTCGATCAACAGCCAGCGCTGGGTTCGCTGCAGGCGCGGGGCAAGCCAGCGCAGGTTGCTGCCGTGGCCGGCACCGAGGTCGATGACGTTCAGCGGGCTCGAGTCCGGCAGGGCGGCAAGCAGCGGGTCCAGCAGCGCTTGCGGCCGGGCCGCGTGATCGGCCGGCTCGCGCAGGCTGAGCCAGTCGGCGGCGAATTCGTGATCGGCACTCACGCCCGCTCCAGCGCATGAGCGAAGCGCCGGGCGCTGTCGGCCCAGGAAGGCAGCCGCTGGCGCCAGGCGACCGCGCCCCGGGTCAGGTCCAGTCTGAGCTGCGGCTCGTCGAACCAGCGGCCCAGGGTCCGGCGCAGGGCTGCGCTGTCGTCCGGCGGGGCTTTCAGACCGGCATCGTCGGGCAGGGTATCGGCGAGCGCGCCGCCGGTGCTGCTGATCACCGGCAACCCGCGCGCCAGGGCTTCGGTGATGACCATGCCGAAGCCCTCGTAGCGCGAGGGCAGCACGCAGACCGTGGCCCAGGCGTAATCGGATTCCAGCTGGTTCGGGGCACGCTCACCGGGCAGCTCGACCCGCTGTTCGAGACCTAGCGAGCGGCGCTGTTGCTCGATCTGCCGGGCAAAGGCCGGATCGCGCTGGGTCGAGCCGCTGAAGCGGGCGCGCCAGCGCATCGATTGCAGTCCAGCCAGGGCGTTCAACAGCACGTCCTGGCCCTTGCGCGGAGTCAGGCTGGCCACGCACAGCAAACGTTGCTGTTCCGGCTCGGGGTCCCCGCCCAGCCGAGCCTGGCTGGCCGGGGCCAGGGGCGCTGCGCTCACGCCGGGCTCGACGACCCGGGCTGGCCGCTCGCTCAAGCCGAGCTGCCGGAGCCGGCGGGCGGTAAAGGCGCTGGTGACGACGATGCGCCGGCAGCAGGCCAGGGCACGACGTTCCGAGACCAGCAGGCGCTCACGGTCGGGCTCATCGAGACCGGTTTCGTCGGCCAGCGGGTGGTGAACCAGCGCGGTCAGGTCGAGTCGCTGCGCGTGGCCTTCCACTGCCTCGGGTACCGCGCCCAGGGCCAGGCCGTCGATGACCACGCGCCGGCCCTCTTCGCACGCACCAAGAGCGGTGTCCATGGCCTGCTCGGCCAGGGCATCGGCGAGCGGGAAGCGACCTTCCAGAGAAACCGTCTCCACCTCCCAGCCGGCGGCCTGCAGTTCGCCGGAGATGCGACGGTCGTACAGGTAACCGCCGGTGCGCTGATCCGGGTCGCCGGGAACGATCAGGGTGAGGGTTTTGCTCAAAGCTCGCCTTCGAAGCTGGCCCAGGCCAGGTGCGATTCCTTGAGACTGACCTTGAGCCCGTTCAGGCCCTTGCCCGTCGGCCCCAGCCGACCGTCGCGCACCGCCTCGGCGAGCCGGTCGAAGATCACCCGGGCCATGAACTCGGTGGTCGTGTTGCGTCCGCGAAAGGCCTCGATCTCGTCGAGGTTGCGGTAGTTGTAGTCGGCCAGGATCTGGCCGAGCACCTGGCCGGCCAGGCCGATGTCGACGATCAGGTCGTCGTCGTCCAGGGTCTGGCGCCGGAAGCTGGCGTCGACCACGTAGGTCGCGCCGTGCAGCTTTTGCGCCGGGCCGAAAATCTCGCCGCGGAAGCTGTGGGCGATCATGAAATGCTCGCGGACGGTCAGTTCATACATGGTCGGGTCCTTGGCAGTCGGTCGGAAGGTCAGTAGACGATACGGTGGCAGAGCACGTCGCCGCCGCCCTGGGCCAGGCGGGGCATGGTGTCGGGCAGCTCCCGGAAGCGGCTTTCGCCGCTGATCAAGCAGTCCAGTCGTGCATCGAGGAGCAGCTGCAGCGCTTTTTGCAGTCGCCGGCGCAGGGTCCAGCGTCCGGTCCGCGCGGCCGGCAGGCGCCCGACCTGGCTGGAGCGCAGGGTCAGGCGGCGAGAATGGAACGCCTCGCCCAGCGGCAGCGACGGCCGCTGGTCGCCGAACCAGCTTGCCTCGACCACCGTGGCTTCGAGACCGGCGCAGCCCAGCGCGGTGACCAGGCCGGCCTCGCTGGCGCTGGCGTGGATGACCACGTCCTGGTCCGGCGGCGCGGCGTCGGGAGGGCTGAAGGCGACCTGCAAAAGCGCGGCAATGGCCGCCCGTTGCGGCTGCAGGTCAACCAGGGTGACGTCCGTGCCCGGAATCTTTCCGGCCAGCCAGGCAACCAGGCAGCCGACGACGCCGCCGCCGATGACGCACACCCGGTCACCCGGACCGACCGCAGCGTCCCAGACGACGTTGAGCGCGGTTTCGGCGTTGGCGGCCAGAATCGCGCGTTCAGGGCTCAGCCCCGCGGGCAGCGCGACCACGGCATCGATCGGCACCAGGTACAGGTCCTGGTGGGGAAAGAGGCAGAAAACCGACTGGCCGAGCAGATGATCGGGGCCGTGTTCGACCTCGCCGACGCTGGCGTAGCCGTACTTGACCGGTGCCGGAAACTCGCCTTCCTGGAACGGCGCGCGCATCAGCGAGCGCTGGCTGGCGGGCACCCGACCGGCAAAGACCAGGGCCTCGGTGCCGCGGCTGATGCCGCTGAAGCGGGTCCGGACCCGCACCTGACCTTCGCCCGGGGCAGGCAGTTGCTCGCTTCTCAGTTCGCCTTTGTTGGGTTCTGACACCCAGAAGGCTTCAGCCTGGTGGCTCATGACGACTCGGGCAGTGATGGTGCGACTGAAATCATGTTCTCATGATCGGGCATCAGCGGTGAGACCGCCGTTGACGCGATCTTTCAGTCATTGCTGGCATCTTGGATTTCATGAGGATCATCCAGCCGATGGAATTTGAACAGCACGCCTCTTCCGGGGTAGCCTTGAACTGGTGGTTGCCCGCCGCGGTTCCCGTGGCGGCACTGCTGCTGCTCATCGCGCTGGGTGCCGGGTGGACGGTGATCCTGATCGCGCTGGTCCTGCACGGCGCCGGAACGTTTCTGGTTCACCGCTTGCGCGATACGTACGCGGCGCCGTTCGGGTGGGCCAGTCGCGTCACCCTGGCCCGATCCGGCCTGGTCGCTGTCCTGGCTGCGGCCCTGGTTCAGCCGGAACTGTACGGCGTGCACGGCTGGACGATGGCGGCGCTGGCGCTGCTGGCCCTGGGCCTGGATGGTCTGGACGGCTGGCTGGCCCGGCGCCTGGGCGAAACCAGCGCATTCGGGGCGCGCCTGGACATGGAAGTCGACGCGGCCCTGATCGCCGTGCTCTGCCTGTCCTTGGCCGCGACCGGCAAGGTAGGCGCCTGGGTCCTGGCCATCGGTCTGATGCGCTATGCCTTCGTGGCCGCTGCAAGGCTGTGGCCATGGCTAGGAGCGCCGCTGCCGACCCGTTTCCGGCGCAAGCTGGTCTGCGTGTGGCAGGTCGCTGCACTGCTGATCTGCCTGACGCCGGCGGTTGCGCCGAGCGCGGCCACAGCGATTCTCGCCTCGGCGCTGGCGCTGCTCGCTGTTTCTTTCATGATCGATATCGCCTGGTTGCGCCGGTGCCATCGCCAGGCCCGAATCCAGACTTGAACCAAGGAGCTTGCATGAAGAATCTTTGCACATGGTTGAGTGCGTCGGCCCTGCTGGGTTTCAGCCTGGCCCAGGCCGAGCCGCGCGAGTTCGAGATTGACCCGGAGCATTTCTCGGTCGGATTCCTGGTCTCCCACATCGGCTACAAACAGCAGCTGGGTATGTTTCGCGAGGCGGAAGGGCATTTCGTCTGGGACGAGGATGCCAACGAGTTGCACTCCGGCGAGGTGGTCATCCAGGCCGACAGCGTGTTCACCAACCACGACCGGCGCGATCGGCATCTGCGCAGCGGCGATTTCCTGCATGCCCGACGCCACGGCGCGATTCGCTTCGAGGCCACGCACTGGGAACCGCGCGAGGAGAACAGCGGGACCTTGCGCGGCGAGCTGAGCCTGCTCGGTCAGACCCACCCGGTCGATCTGGACGTCACCATCAATCGGCGTGCCGAGTACCCCTTCGGTCACGAGGAGTACACCGTGGGCATGTCGGCCCGAACCACCATTCAGCGCAGCCAGTGGGGCATGAGCTACGCCCTGGAGGATGGACTGGTCGGTGACGATGTCGAGTTGATCCTCGAGTTCGAGGCCATCGCCCGCTAGTGGACCACGCGCTTTTCAGCGGCGCTTGACGCCGTGGCTGGGCGGTGCGCTCAGCGGATCCTCCGGCCAGGGATGCTTGGGGTAACGACCGCGCATGTCCTTGCGTACCTCCGGGTAGGCATTGGCCCAGAAGCTGGCCAGATCGCTGGTCACGGCCAGCGGCCGGCCGGCCGGCGAGAGCAGGTGCAACACCACCGGCACTCGGCCGCGGGCGACCGTCGGCGTCGCCGTCCAGCCGAACACGCTTTGCAGCTTGGTGGCCAGTACCGGCCCTCCTTGGCCGGTGTAGTCCAGGGCGACCTTGCGGCCGGTCGGAAGCAGCATGGCCGCCGGAGCCAGCTCGTCGAGTGCCTGCCAGCGGCCCGGCTCGATCAGGCTGCGCAGGGCCGGGCGGAGATCGAGATTCTCGATCTCGCGCCAGCTTCGCGCGCCATGCACGAATCGACCGAGCCAGTCCGGCAGCGAGCGCAGCAGTGCCGCATCGTCGACCGCGGGCCACTCATCCGGCCACAGCCGGTGCAGGCAGGCCACCCGGGCCCGCCACTGGCGGGTCGATTCGGTCCACGCCAGTCTGTCCAGACCGCGGGAGCGGATCGCGGCGAGCAGCCCGGCCTCGTGCACGGCCGCGCTCGGCCGCTCCAGTTCGGTCTCCTGCAGCACCAGCGCGCCGAGCAAGCGTCGGCGACGCGCGACCACGCGGCCGCGCGCCTCGTCCCAGTCGGCTGTCTCCTCGACCCGGATACGCCTGCCCAGCACCGCTTCGATGTCTTCGTGTGTGATCGATGCGGCCAGAAAAATGCGCGAATCGCGCGCCTTGCCGTCGAGCTCGGCGGCGACCAGCCATTCCTCCCCGGCCAGCGGGTCGTCTTCCGGCAAGCTTGCGCCGCGGCCGTTGCTGAGCAGGAAGCGTCCGCGCCCGCCGCGCGACCGGGCGATTCGATCCGGAAAGGCGAAGGCGAGGAGCTTGCCGATGCTCCCGGTCCGCGCCGGCGGCGCATCGCCCGATCCCCGGCTCAGTGCATCGGCGAGCTGGCGGGCCGCGTTGCGGCGGCCGCGTGAGACCCCGGGCCAGGCCCGGTGCAAGGCCTGTACACGCAGAGCAAGGTCGCTTCCGCTCCCGGGTGGCAGCAGGTCACGATCGCTGAGCAGTGCGGCCAGCTCGGCGGCTGCTCCAGCGCAGCCCAGCTCGCGGCCGCGCAGCAGCATGTGGGCCAGGCGCGGGTGCAGGCCGGGCTCGAGCAGGGCCCGGCCGTGTGCAGTCGCGGCGCCGGCGTTATCGAGTGCTTCGAGTGCGACCAGCAGATCCACCGCCTGCTGCCAGTGGGCGGCGGGCGGCGGGTCCAGCCAGGTCAGGTCGGCGGGATCGCGCGCGCCCCAGCAGGCCAGTTCCAGCACCAGCGGCGCCAGGTCGGCCTGTTCGATTTCCGGCGGCGTGTGCGGTCGCAGACGCGCCTGTTCGCCTTCGCTCCACAGCCGGTAGCAGACCCCGGCTTCGAGTCGACCGGCGCGACCGGCGCGCTGTTCGGCCGAGGCACGTGAGACGGTTTCGGTGATCAGGCGACTCATCCCGGAATTGGGGTCGAAGCGGGGCCGGCGCTGCAGGCCGGCGTCGATGACCACGCGGATGCCCTCGATGGTCAGGCTGGACTCGGCAATGGCGGTGGCCAGGACGACTTTTCGCCGGCCGTCCGGCGCCGGCGCGACCGCGGCATCCTGCGCCTCCGGCGACATCTGGCCGTACAGCGGGCAGAGCCGGACATCGGCCGGAAGTCGCTCGCCCAGGGCGGCGGCGACGCGCCGAATCTCGCCGGCGCCGGGCAGGAAAACGAGCACCGAGCCGCTGTCCTGATCCAGCGCGTGTGAGATCGTGGCGACCACGTGATCGACCAGGGCGCGTGCGCGCACCGGCGGACGATAGCGCAACTCGACCGGATGGCTGCGGCCGCTGGCCTGAAGCAAGAGAGGATCGTCGAGGGCTCGCTTGAGCGGCTCCACGGCCAGGGTGGCCGACATGACCAGCAGCCGCAGGTCGGGCCTGAGCGCCTGCTGGGCCTCGCGCACCAGGGCCAGGCCGAGGTCGGCATGGAGCGAGCGCTCGTGGAACTCGTCGAAGATGACGCAGCCCACGCCTGCCAGGGCCGGATCGGACTGGATCATCCGGGTCAGGATGCCCTCGGTGACCACTTCGATCCGGGTCAGATTCGAAACCCGCGTATCCAGCCGGGTCCGGTAGCCGATCGTCTGGCCGACGGGCTCGCCCCGTTCCCGCGCCATGAAGCGCGCCGCCGAGCGGGCCGCGATGCGGCGCGGTTCGAGCATCAATACTTTGCCTGCGCCCAGCCACGAGGTGGCCAGCAGCGCCGGCGGGACGCGCGTGGTCTTGCCGGCCCCGGGCGGGGCGGCGACCAGCACGGTGTTGCGCTGCTCCAGCTCGCCGAGAAGTTCGGGGATGAGGATGTCGACCGGGAAGGCCATGCGGCGTCCGGGTCAGGTGCCGGTAACCGGTTTCATCGGACCCGGCCGGTATCGCTCAGCTGCCTTTCCACTTGATGTTGCAGCCGATCGAGGGTTTCTGGTCGGGATCGACCGGCTGGTCTTTTCGCAGGGCATCGAGCGCGGCGCGCAGGTCGCGTCCGGTCACCGCAATGCCGTTGCCGGGCCTCGAGTCGTCGAGCTGGCCGCGGTAGGCGAGGCGGCCGCTGCCGTCGAAGACGTAGAAATCCGGGGTGCAGGCGGCGCCATAGGCGCGCGCGGTGTTCTGGGTCTCGTCGAACAGGTACGGGAAACGAAACCCGGATTTTTCGGCCAGTTCCTTCATCCGCTCCGGCCGGTCCTGTGGATAGCCGGTGACGTCGTTGCTGCTGATCGCGACCATGCCGACCTCGGGTTCGGCGTAGTCATGCCCCAGTTGCGCCAGCTCATCGATCACGTGCTTGACGAACGGGCAGTGGTTGCAGATGAACATCACCAGCGTGGCTTTGGAGCCGGCGACATCGCGATAGGTCACGGTGTTCCCGGTCACCGTGTCGGGCAAGGCGAAATCGGGGGCGGGGGTGCCCAGCGGCAGCATCGTCGATTCGGTTTTGGCCATGTCGTTTCAGTGCACGTCGGGTTCTGAACCATTATCGCAAAGCTGGGTGGACTCCGACAGGCTTCAGTCGGCCGCGTCGTTTCGGTCCCGGCCGGGTTGGTCGACCAGCTGGACCGGCATGGGTTTGGTGACCTCACCGGTGTAAATCGTGCGATGCGGGAAGGGAATCTCGATGCCGGCCTCGTCGAAAGCCTGCTTGATCTCTGAACTGATCGAGTTGCGCAGGGTCAGGAAGTTTTCCCGGCGCGCCCAGATCGAGAACTGGATGTCGAGAGAGGAATCGCCGAAGCCGGTGAAGATGAACAGCGGCGCGGGCTCGTCCAGGCAGTGAACGTTGGCCTCGGCCACCGTCATCAGAACCTCCCGGACACGGTCGAGGTTTTCCTTGTAGGCCACGCCCACGGCCAGATCGAAGCGCCGGATCGGAAAGCGGCTGAGGGTGGTGACCTCGCTTTTGATCAGGGTCTCGTTGGGGATGCGAACGTACAGGTTGTCCATGGTCCGCAGTTTGACCGACAGGGCGTCGATCGACAGCACTTCGCCGACGGTTGCACCGACCTTGATGATGTCGCCGATCTCGAAGCTGCGCTCGCCGATCAGGAACAGGCCGCTGATGAGGTTGGACGCGGTGGTCTGCGAGGCAAAACCGATCGCCACCGTCAGGACGCCGGCCGCACCCATGAGAACGGCCAGGCTGAAGCCCAGTTCGCGCATGGCCGAGGCCACGAACAGTCCGACGACGACGTAAAAGATGACGCGGCGGAGGAGCTGCAGCACGTGCGGCGTGAGGCGCTGACGCAGCGCGCGGATTGCGAGGCGGCTGGAAAGCGAGGCAATCAGCAGGCCGAGGACGAGGAGTATGCTTGCGCGCAGCAGCGGCAGTCCCGCGGCCCAGTTGATGTTGGTCAGCCACTCGCTCATGCCTGGTTCCCGAACAGGAGGCTGAAGGCGCGCACCAGTCCCGAGCGGCCGCTGTCCTGGCGTGGCCGCGCCAGGAGGCTGAGTTTTTCCGCGTATTCAGGTGGTTGCGGATCGATGCGCACGGCGGCCAGGTCGGACTGGTCCTCGCGGGTCAGGGTTACGCGCTGGGTCCACAACGAGCCGTTCTCGCTGCCGTAGAGGGCGAGCATCGGCACCGGCAGGCTGAATTTTTCCAGCGGCAGCGGGGTGGAGGCCTTGTTGTGGATGTGCAGCGGCGTGATCGCCCGATGCGGCCGACGCGGCAGTTCGTCGATGTGGTGACGGGCGTGGGTGCGTCCGGCGTAGCAGATTTCTCCTTCGCGCGTGGATGGCCCGAACCAGGTGTCGGACAGCTGAGTGACCGGCATTTCGCGCAGCAGTGACGGCGGGTCTCCCACTTCCAGCTTGAGCCAGATCGGCGTGGAAAGAAACAGCGTGACTTTTTGCCCGCTGAGCAGAAAGACCGGCTGGCGCGGTCGAATGACCACGTTTCGATCCGCCAGCATCGGGGTCAGCGCCAGGCGGCTGGAGTCGCCGCCAATCACGTAGCGCTCCTGGTATTCGGAGGGGAGAGTGCGTCGGCCCTGGATGCGCGCTTTTCCCGAGACTTCCGGTTCGGCGATGGACTCGCGTTCGATGCGCCACTCGTCCGGTCCGTGCCCCAGGGTCAGCCGGAGCGTACCCACGGTCAGCTCCAGCCCGTGACCCACCGCCACCTTGCGCGGCGTCCACCAGGGCTTGCGAGCTTTTTGGGTGCTTTCAGCGGGCATGGCCGCTAGTGTACCCCCGGCCGCCATTTCGGCGCCGAGCGGCTGGCGGTTTGGCTGCGGGTTTCGGCTGTAGAGGGCTTCGAGCATCGGCGGCTGCCGGGTGCTTCGGGGCGTCCTTGGCGATCGGCTGGTGGGGTCTTTGGGTTTTGGCTGTAGAGGGTTTCGAGCATCGGCGGCTGCCGGGTGCTTCGGGGCGTCCACGGCGATCGGCTTCGGAGAGGCTTCAGGTTTCCGGGAGCTGGTTGCCCGCAGGACTATTTTCGCGGCAGCTGGCCGGGGTGCGGGTTTCGTTCAGAGTGCCTCGGCCCGGCCAGATGCTGCTGAGTGGGG
>REEW01000098.1 GCA_007694885.1 Wenzhouxiangella sp.
TCGTGGTCGACCACGCCTTGTGCCAACCGCCATTCCATGGCCGCGACCAGCAGCGGCTCGGCCTCCTGCATGCGCCCGAATTGGCGGTGGACATTGCCCAGACGATTGCGTGATTCGGCCACCTCGGCGCTGTCGGGTCCGGCCTGGACCTCCCGCAGGGCCAGTGCCTCGGTCAGCAGGTTCGTGCCCCGCTCATCTTCACCGAGATTGGCATAGGCCAGGCCGATGACATGCAGCAGCTGCGCGCGCATCAGGGCATCGCTTCCGAGTTCGGCCGGGATACGCTCGGCGGCCCGGTCGAGCAGGTCGCGGGCGCGCAGGTCCTGCGGATTGGTCTCGCGGGGGTCTGAGGCCTGAAACAGCTCGATCAGAAAGTCCGAGGTTTCGGTGGCCACGCGCGCCTCGCGCTCGGCCCGGTCGCGCTCGATGGCGAGCTGATGGGCCTGGTGGGCCATGCCGGCGCTGAACACCATCAGCAGCAGGACCAGTGCCGAGGAAGCCGCCACGCCAAAGGGATGACGGCGGGCGAAAGAGCGCAGGCGGTAGCCGGCAGAATCGGGCCTGGCCAGTACGGGTCTGCGTTCCAGCCAGCGCTTCAGATCCTCGGCCAGCTGGCTGGCCGAGGCATAGCGGCGCTGCGGATCCTTGTGCATGGCCTTGGCGATGATGCTGTTCAATTCGGCCTCGCGCCCGCCGCGGCCGGGCAGCGCCGGCGGCGGCTCGGTCAGGCAGATGATCCTCTCGATCTCGGTCGGCCGTCGCGTCCGGATCTCGTAGGGTCGCCGATTGGCCAGCAGTTCGTAAAGCACCACCCCCAGCGAATAGATGTCGGTCAGCGGCGTGACCGTCTCGCCGCGGATCTGCTCCGGGCTGGCATAGTGCGGCGTCATCGCACCGGCAACGGTCAACACGGTTTCATCCGCCCCGTTGCGCTCATCCCCGATCAGTTTGGCAATGCCGAAATCGAGCAGCTTGAGGGCGCCGTGCTGGTCGATGAGCACATTGCCGGCCTTGATGTCGCGGTGGATGACCAGGTGCTGGTGGGCGAACTGCACCGCCTGGCACAGGTCGAGAAACAGCGCGATGCGCTCGCGCCGTGATAATTGTCGACTGCGGACATGTTCGAGCAGCGGGAAACCCTCGACGAACTCCATGGCCACGTAGGGGGTGCCGTCGTCATCGGTGTCGCCGTCGATGAACTGGGCGATGTGGGGATGATGCAGCGAGGCGAGCACGCGCTGCTCGATGCGCAGCCGTTGCCGCGCCAGGTCCGAGTCGGCCGCGGCATGCAGGCGCTTGATGGCCACGCGCTGCTCGAAATCGGCGGTCTCGCGCTGGCCCAGGTAGACCACGCCCATGCCGCCTTCGCCCAGCTTTTCCAGGATTCGAAAAGGGCCGATGGCCCTGGGCAGAGGCCGATCCGAGGCTGACCTCGACCCGCCGACGATGCTCGCCAGCTGATCGGACCGGGTGTCATCGGCCGCCAGCATGGCGGCCAGACGATCTGCCAGCTTGCTGTCTCGAGCCCTGGTTTCGGACAGCAAGGCCGCCCGCCCGGTGTCGTCCAGCCGAAGGGCCTGCTCAAACAAGTCCTCCAGTTCACGGAAACGGTCGGCGTCCATGGGCCAAAGAATGAACGCAAACCGGGGTGAGATCAAGCCGGTCCGTTGCGCTACTTGTGCAGGTTTGGGTCACTCCCCAGTGCGCTGGCCAGCCAGGCGCGGGCGGTGCGCAGGTCGCGCTTGACGGTGGCCGAGGAGATGTCGAGCGTTTCGGCCACTTCTTCGTCGGTCAGCCCGACGAAGTAGCTCAGCTCCACCGCGCGCGCCTTGCGCTCGTCCAGCGCTTCGAGTTCGGCCAGAGCGTGCTCGAGGTCGAGAACATCAATTGGCTGGGCCGAAGTATCGGGTGCATGCCGGGTCATCAGGGTCACCGGCGCCAGGCCACTGCCGCGCTTGTCGGCCCGGCGGGCGCGGGCCTGATCGACCAGGACCTGGCGCATGGCGCGCGCGGCCAGAGCCAGGAAGTGTTGGCGATCGCGCGGTGCCAGGGTCATTGGATCAAGCTTCAGGAACGCCTCGTGGACCAGTTCGGTGGGATCGCACTGGGGGCTTGACTCCCTGGCCAGGCGCTGGCTTGCCATGGTGCGCAACTGATCGTGGATATGGGTCCACAGCACATCCCGGGCCACCTCGTCGCCGTCAGCCGAGCGGCATAGCAGCAGGGTCAGATCGGCTTCGGGGGCTGACGGCATGGGCTATTTCATGGTTGGGTGATTCGATCTTAGCGCCAGCGGCGCATAGATACCATGACCTCCTCGTGACCGGACCCTGAACATGATCGTCAAACGCCAAATGATTGCGACGCTGGTATGCACTTTCGCCATGCTGAGCGCGTCGGCGGCTCAAGCCGACAACAACGATGAGCTGGGGCCTTTGATCATCGCCCTGAACTCAACCCACGCTGGCGCTTTGGTGTTGTCATTTTCGCCGGATCCGTTTGTCCAGATTCCCGCGAGCGCGGTGACCTTCGGCACCAACCTCGGTTTGAAATCCCTCCCGGCCGTCTTTTTTACTCCGGGTGACTGGTCGGATGAACCGAATTCGCCAGACAGCTGCACCTATGATTTCGATCTCCCGCAGTCGTCCGCCAGCTTCAGCAATCTGCTCGGCTTTATTAACCTGGAGAACGTGCCGAAAGAGTGGGGCGACTTGACTCGTTTCGGGCCGGCCGTTGAGGTTTTTCATCTCAATACCGATGTTGATGTGAGCGTTTCCAATCGGCACATCGAGCCCGACCGGGTCCGGGAGGTCTGTACCTTCCCGGCAAACGTCCCATTCCTGGAATGTGAACAAAAGCCGCCCCAGCAGGTTCGACTGCCTTCAGGCCAACACCGGATGCTCTGGCGCGCCGATACCCAGCTTTCCCAGGTGTTTGACGTCATTGTTCCGGCCGTATTTCTCGGGTTCAATATCGGGCGCTACGGTGCCTCCTGGGCCAACCAGGGCAAGGACGCGACCCGTCAGCTGTTCATACAGGAAAAGGTCAAGCGAAGAATCTTCAGTGCGGCGGTACAGCTCGGGATCCTGGCCGATGGCGCTTTTGAAATTTTCGGAACTGAAACATCCGCCACGCACGAACGTGAACAGATCGTCACCATCTACAAAGTGGTGCCGCCGGAGATCTCGACCAGCCAACCGGTCATCACCCTCGAGGCAACCGATTTCGGCGGCGTGCTTTATGAGCGGGTCCGGGACCAGCTGCGCGCGAGCATTGACGCTTCGGATCCCTGCGGGGCACTGTTCACGCTGGGCAACGATGCCGGCCCGTTGCTCAACACGGGCAACAACGTACTGACCTGGACGATTCGCGACTCCGGCCCCTTGCCCGGCGGTGGCTTCAACAGCGATTATGTGATCCAGCAGGTCATGGTCGAAGATACCCAGGCGCCGATCCTGGTGCCGCCGCCAAGCCGGGTGATCGAAGTGCCGCCTTCGACGTCAGGTTTGGCGGCCGATGAGGTGGTGCTGGGTGCCGCTCGGGTCGTCGATCTGGCCGACCCCGACCCGGCCGTCAGCAACGACGGCCCGGCCTTCTATCCGATCAACAGCCGCTCGGCCGTCACCTGGACGGCCACCGATGAGTCGGGCAACAGCAGCGTTGCCGACCAGCTCATCACCATCAAGGCCGAGGGAACCAACAACTCGCCCACGGTCAGCAACGTGGCCACCAGCACCCTCACTTCCCAGCCGGTCGATATCGTCCTGAGCGGCCAGGATCCTGATTTTCTCGACGGCCGTTACGATCCGCTGTCGTTCCGGATCAGCCAGCGCCCGGCCAGCGGCGAATTCGTCGCCCCGCTGTATCCGTTCTTTATCGAGGATTACCGGACCACCCCGGGTGGGCCCTATGGTGAAGAGTTTTACCTGAGCAACAACAAGGCTTCCTGGATGTGGAGTAACGTCTGTCAGGTCCTGCCCGGACCGAACGCCGACAAGATCGAAGTCGACTGGGTCGACAGCCCGCACTTTGTCCATGTCGATGATCAGGGCAAGGTCTACATGGTCGACCGTTACTGGCAGTGCGGTAGTAGTGATGCCAGTACCACCCCGCGCATCTCGACCTGGGATCAAGACGGCAACTTCATCGGCCAGATCAACTATCACGGGTTCAACAATGCCTTCGTGCTTGATCGCGACGACTTCATCTACGAGATCGACTCCGTTGGATCGGGTTCCAGCAGAGAAATCTTCATCAATCGCTGTGCGACAGACTTTGTCGGCAAGGCCAGTCGAGCGGACTTCTGCCAGTCGCTGGGAAGAGTCCGAAGCAACTCGGCACCCGACATCCAGATGACGTCGGTTTCCTATGCCCGCGTTGATTCCAGCCAGGACCTGCTCTACGTCACAGATAAAAAGCGCGTGTTCGTGTTCGACATCCGCAACGACCCACCCGATCCGGTCTACCTGGCCACCCTGAACCCCGACGAACCGTTCGTGAGGGGACCTTCCTGCGCCGGCAGCAGCTCGCTGGGCTATGCCATGGAGGTGGATTCGGAAGGTTCGCTGTACATGGTCAACTGCTTCAACCATCGGATCGAGAAATTCAGCGCCTCCACCTTTGATGAGCAGGGCAATCTGGTGCCCGGCGAGTACGTCGGCTGGATGGGCCGCTGCGAGACCAGCTCCAACAACGCCTGCGATGAGGACAAGCAGATCAGCAGGGGCTTTGCCTGCACCGACGCCACCTGTACCCGCACCGATTCCGACGGCAAGGAACCGGGCCAGTTCCACACCCCGCTGTATGTGGCCATTGATCCCAATGACGTGCTGTACGTGGCCGAATGGGACAACTCCCGGGTCCAGCGCTTCGCTGCCGACGGCACCTTCGCCGGCCAGGCCCGCTCCACCGGCACTGGCATCAACCAGGGCGACCATCCCGGCTTCGTGCTTGGCAACATGGGCCGACCGCGTGCCGTGTCGGTCAATGCCAGTCAGTTCTATGTGGTCGATCGGGAAGAGGGTTTCGTTCACGTCTTCGAGACCTCGCCGCTGAAGGACATCACCGACGACTCGGTCACCGTGACCTACGTCTCGAAATTCGATTTTCACAGCGACACCGACAGCTTCCAGTTCATCGCCAGCGACGGCCTGGCTGACAGTAATCCCGGCACGGTGACCATTGATGTGGCCCGCAACTTTCGACCGCCCGTTGCCCATGACCAGGACATCAGCACCGATGAGGATGCGCCGATCGATATCGTGCTGACCGCCGACGATCCCGACGGCATCGTCGGCATTGACTTCAACGGCCTGGACATCCTGACCTACCGGATCGTCGATCCGCCCGAACACGGTATGTTGAGCCTGGTCGAGTCCGACAATGCGACAGCCACTTACACCTACACCCCCGACCCGGACTACTTTGGTCAGGATCGCTTTACCTTCGTCGCCAACGACGCTGTTGACGATTCCAACCTGGCCGAGGTGGTGATCGAGGTGATCTACGTTGATGATCCACCGGTGATCGTCGATGTCGAACTGCCGCCGCGGGTTGGGCTCGGTTTTCCATTCGTCGTGCGCGGCGTGTTTACCGACGACGGTTCCGCCAATCCCGATGACTACTTCACCACCGTGGTCTGGACCAGTAACGGTCAGAGTCAAACGGTGGTGGAAGGCGGAATCAACGAGGACGACCCGGATAATCCGTTCCTTGAAGGGGTGTTGCTGATTCGGCCACCGCAGGGCCGGGGTACGGGCTATGGCATCGCCCAGAATGTCTTTACCACCCCCGGTACCAGGCAAGTGCGTTTTTGCATCCTCGACCAGAACGCCGGCGACACGCCGTGCCAGACCCGGGAATTCGTTGCTGAAC
>REEW01000080.1 GCA_007694885.1 Wenzhouxiangella sp.
ATGGACCGCCGCCGAACTGGCGCGATCATTACCTGACCAGCTACGCATCGTCCCACCCGCACGAAGACTGGGCCGAAACGGCAGCCAACCTGCTCCACCTGACCGACATCGCCGACAGCTTCGCGGCCTCCGGACTGCATGCACCGGTGCTGCCGGAATCCGGCTGGGACGCCTATGCCGAAACCGACCCCGCCCGCCTGATCCACATCGCCGCGTCCCTGACCATCGGCATCAACCACGTCAACCGCTCCATGGGCCTGTCGGACATCTACCCGTTCGTGCTGTCCCCGGCCGCCCACCGCAAGCTGGCCTTCGTGCACGAGTGGCTGCGCCGCGGTGCGCTGGGGCGCTGAAGGGCTGTTTGGATGAAAACACTGTTGCATGGGCGAACGGAGCTTTCCGATTCCGTGCTGGCGGTCATCGCCCACATGCCCACCACCAGCCTGCCGGTGCTGATGGACGATGACTTTACCCGCCGGCTGGACGATGCCGACTTCATGCGCATCGCCGTGCTGCTGGCCCGGAAAAGTTACGACGAAGGCGGTTGCCCGATCGGTGCGGTGATCATCGACAACCAAAGCCGTTGCATCGTTGGCAAGGGCCACAACACTCTGGTCCAGGAAAATCATCCCTACAACCATGGCGAGACGGCGGCCATTCGGGATGCCGGGCGGATCGACTTCAGCCGCACCACCCTGTTTACCTCCCTGAGTCCCTGCGAGATCTGCGCCACGCTGCTGCACATGCGCGGGTTCGCGCGCGTGGTGGTGGGCGATGTCACCAACGCCTCGGGCACCGAAAGCCTGCTGCGGAACAAGGGCGTGCAGGTCGATATCCTCGAAGACGCGAAAGGAATCGAGTTGTATGCCCGCTTCCGATCAGCGCATCCGGATCTGGATATGGAGGACTGGCGGGGAGCCTGCGCCGTCGGCGGTGGTCCGGAAAAGCATCCATGAATCAGTCGATCCGGTCGCTCATGTGCTTGCTGTCACTGGAGGAAAACAAGATGCGTTGGATGATGGTTTTGCCGCTGCTGTGGCTGTTGGCTGCCTGTGCCGCCTTCTCGCCCTACCCCGAGCGTCCGTCGGTGAGCGTGACCTCGTTTGCCCTGGCGCCGGAGTCGACCGGCCTGGCGCCGCGCTTCCGGGTCGGGCTGAACGTGGTCAATCCCAACCGGCGTGATCTGCCGCTGGTCGGCATGAGCTACGCGGTCGAGCTGGAAGGCACCCGCATCCTGAGCGGTGCGACTTCGGATCTGCCGACGGTGCCGGCCTACGGCTCGGCCGATTTCAGCATCGACGTGAGTCCCGATCTGCTCGGCAGTGCGCGCCTGGTGACCGACCTCATGGCCCGTCAGCGCGACCAGCTGTCCTACAGCTTCAACGCCCGACTCGACGTCGGCGGCTGGTTGCCCGACATTCGTGTCGAAGAGAGCGGAGCGCTCACACTCACGCCGCAGCGGCGCTGATTCCGGACCTGGCCGGGAAAATCGATGGGGTCGGCTGGCGGAGACAGACATGCTGCAGTTTCTGATCATCGGCGTCGTGGTGGCCACCAACAACCTGGTGGTCGCGCTGGCGCTCGGCGTGATGGGCCAGAAGGAATACCGCGCCAGGATTTTGCTGGTGTTTGGCTTGTTTGAATTTTTCGTGCCGCTGATCGGCGTCTGGCTGGGCCTGAATGCCGCCAGAATGATTGCCGAGCAGGCCGAATGGCTGGGTGCTCTCCTGTTGATGGGGCTGGGCTTGTTTACCCTGGCCACGGTGCGCGTCTCGCGGCGGGATCGGAAAAAACTGGCGCGCGCGCTAACCACCTGGCGCGGCTTGCTGGTGCTGTCAGCGGGCCTGTCAGTGGACAACCTGCTGGTCGGTTTCAGCTTCGGCCTGGGTGGCGTCTCGCCGCTCGCCCTGGCATCGACCATCGGGATCTGTTCGGTCATCGCCGCGGCGGTGGGACTGCAGATCGGTCACCGCGTGCAAAAGGATTACACGTCGATCGGGGCGGTGATTTCCGGTACGCTACTGGTGGGGCTGGGGGCTGCCCTGCTCGGTGGCTGGCTTTGATTGCCCAGGCTCCGGCTCGGTCAATGGGCGCCTGTCGCCCTGGCATGGAACGCCTGGCAGTTCAGCGCGGTCGCTATTCCCGGCGCCTGCGCAAACGGGTCGATCTGATCATTCGGGAGATCGCGTCATGACCACCCTGCACTTCCTGATTGCCGCCCTGCTGCTGATCTTTGCGGCCGGCTGGGTGCTGGTCTCGCCGCGCGTTCGATCACCGCGATTGAGGCTGGTGCTGAGCGTGATCGTGGTGCTGACCGTGGCCGCGGTGGCCCTGCTGGCGGTGCTGGCCCTGGGGCCCGGCAGGTACACCGCAGGCCCTTGAACGGTAGAGCCTGCGCTTTTACAAGACAAATCTAATATAATGGCCGGATGACAATGAATCGCCTTTCCCCCATGTTTTTCCTGGCCGCCGCCGTGGTCCTGTCCGGCGCTGCTCATGCCACCGAATGGATCACGGTCGAGCGCGGGCCCCTGGTCGAGCATCTGCGCCTGGATGGCGTCATCGAGGCGGTACAGCAGAGCACGGTCTCGGCCCAGACGTCCGGCACCGTGGTCGAGTTGCCGTTCGACGTCGACGACGTGGTCGATGCCGGGGTCCTGATCGCCCGGCTGGACGACAGCGAGCAGCGCGCCCGTCTCAACCAGGCCCGGGCCGATCAGGCCGAGGCCGAATCCAGCCTTGACGATGCCCAGCGCCAGTTCACCCGCATTGAATCGCTGCACGAAAGCGGTGTCGCCACCCAGGCCGAGTTCGACAACGCCCGCAACAGCCTGGCCTCGGCTCGGGCCCGCCTGGCTCGGGCCGAAGCCGCGGTTGCTGAGTCCCGCGAGCAACTGGACTACACCCGCATTACCGCGCCTTACAGCGGCATTGTTACCGACCGCCACGTGGAACTGGGTGAGGCCGTCGCTCCCGGCGCGCCGCTGCTCAGCGGCTTTTCGCTGGAGGAACTGCGCGTTGTGGTGTCGATCCCGCAGCAGTTCGCCGAGCTGGCCCGACGCGAGCGCCAGGCCGAGGTCTCGCTGGACGACGGCCGCGTGCTGTCGACCGGACGCATGACCTTCTTCCCCTACGCCGATCCGTCCACCCATACCTTCCGCCTGCGCATGGAGCTCGAGGAGCCCGACGGCACGCTCTTCCCCGGCATGCTGGTTCGGGTCGGCCTGCCCGTGAGCGAGCGTCAGGCCCTGCTGATTCCGGAGTCCGCCCTGTTTCGGCGCGGCGAGCTGAGGGCGGTTTACGTGCTCGATGACCAGGACCGCCCGCGCCTGCGTCAGCTTCGCATCGGCAGCCGCCTCGACGATCGCCTGGAGGTGCTGGCCGGACTGGACGAAGGCGAGCGGATTGCGGCCGATCCGGGCCGGGTGTTCGAACGCGCCGCCCGCGGTGACCGGCCTTGAGCGAAGAACGCTCCTCGCTGGGTATCTCGGGCCGCATCGCGCGCCTGTTCCAGGACGCCCACGTCACCCCGCTGCTGGCCGTGGTCGGCCTGCTGGCCGGATTGATCGTGGTCATCATCACGCCCAAGGAAGAAGAGCCGCAGATCGACGTCACCATGGCCGACGTCATCGTCGCTTTTCCGGGAGCCAGTGCGCTGCAGGTCGAAAGCCTGGTCGCCACGCCCGGCGAGCGCATCCTCGACGAGATCGAGGGCGTGGAGTACATCTATTCGATGTCCAGCCACGGCCGCGCCGTGATCACGGTGCAGTTCGAGGTCGGCATCCCGCGCCAGGAGGCCCTGGTGCGCCTGTACAACCAGGTCTGGTCGCACCAGGACTGGTTTCCCCAGGATCTCGGGGCCGGCCCGCCCGTGGTCAAGCCGCTGGGCATCGACGATGTGCCCATCATGAGCCTGACCCTGTACGACCCGGATGGTCGCCAGAGCACGGAGGATCTCACCCGCCTGGCCCGGGCGCTGGAGGTGGAGCTCAAGCGCGTGGCCGGCACCCGCGACGTCTATACCATCGGCGCGGTTCCGGATCGGGTCGACGTGCTGTTCGATCCCGGGCTGCTGGCCGGTTTCGGCCTGAGCGCGACCGACCTCGGCGAGGCCATTCGGGCGGCCAACGCCGGCGGCGAGGAAGTGCGCATCACCCGCGACGGAGTCTCGATTCCGATCGAGCCGGGCACGCCGCTGACCGAGGTCGACGCGGTGGCCGGACTGGTCGTGGGCATGCGCGACGGTGCCGCGGTGTACTTGAGCGACGTGGCCACGATCCGGCGCGGCGGAAGCGTGCCCGAGGCCCTGGTTCAGGTCGGCTTCGGCCCGGGCACGCCGGAACGTTCCGGCCAGGTGTTTTCGGCCGTGACCGTGGCGATTGCCAAAAAGCCCGGCGAAAACGCAGTGGTGATCGCCGATGCCGTGCAGGAACGCGTCGAGATGCTGCGCGGCCGGGTAATCCCGGAGCACACCGGTGTGCTGGTCACGCGCGACTACGGCAAGACCGCCGGTGAGAAGTCCACCAAGCTGATCACCGACCTGGTCATGGCCACGCTGGCGGTGGTGCTGCTGGTGCTGGCGGCGATGGGCTGGCGCCAGGCGCTGATCGTGGGTCTGTCGGTCGTCGTGACCCTGCTCCTGACCCTGGTCTTTTCCTGGGCCTGGGGCTTTACCCTGAACCGGGTCTCGCTGTTCGCGCTGATCTTTTCGATCGGCATCCTGGTCGACGATGCCATCGTCATCGTCGAAAACATCAGCCGCCGTCTGCGCGTCAGCGGCCGGGGCTTGCGCGAAGTCGTTCCGGCCGCGGTCGACGAGGTCGGCACGCCGACCATCATGGCCACGCTGACGGTCATGGCCGCCCTGTTGCCGATGGCCTTCGTCACCGGCCTGATGGGGCCGTACATGAGCCCGATCCCGATCAACGCCTCGGCCGGGATGGTCATTTCGCAGATCGTGGCCTTCGTCCTCGCTCCCTGGCTGGCGATTCGTCTGCTGCGCCACGAACAAGGCATCGACCGGGACGATGGCGGCGGCAGCTCGGCCGCGCGCGGGGTCAATGCGCGCGTGCAGCGGCTGTTTCGGACCGTACTGACCCCGTTTCTCGGCGCCCACGCCTGGCGCCGGCGCGGCCTGGCCGCGGGCGTGATCGGCCTGACCCTGATCGCCGCCTCGCTGCCGCTGTTCATGGCCGTGATCCTGAAGATGCTGCCGTTTGACGACAAGTCCGAGTTCCAGGTGGTCATCGACATGCCCGAGCACACACCGGTCGAGCAGACCCTGCGCGTACTCACCGAAATGGGCGGCTTCCTCGAGGGCGTGGCCGAGGTTGCCGATTGGCAGGCCTACGCCGGAACCGCTTCGCCGATCAACTTCAATGGCCTGGTCCGCCAGTACTACCTGCGCGACCAGCCCTGGCAGGGCGATCTCCAGGTCAACCTGGTCGATGACCGCGACCGGCAGTCGCACGACATTGCCCTGGACCTGCGCGCGCCCCTGACCGATATCGGTCGCCGGCACGGTGCGGCGGTCAAGATCGTCGAAGTCCCGCCGGGGCC
This sequence comes from Wenzhouxiangella sp., assembly GCA_007694885.1. Lineage (GTDB taxonomy): Bacteria > Pseudomonadota > Gammaproteobacteria > Xanthomonadales > Wenzhouxiangellaceae > Wenzhouxiangella. The sequence goes on from REEW01000080.1 coordinate 5,560, forward strand.
GCCGGTGCTCTCGCCGGTGGTGGCCGAGGTGTACGGGCCGGATCACGAAACCCGCACCGCGCTGGCCCTGGAACTGGCCGAGCGCATGCGCGACATCGACGGCCTGGTCGACATCGACACGACCGTGGTCGCGGCCGTCGAGCGCTGGCAGGTCGTGGTCGACCGCGACCGCGCCGCCCGCCTCGGCGTGCGCCAGGCCCAGGTCGTCGAGTTGCTGGCAACCGCCCTGGGCGAGCGCGCGGTGAGCTACCTGCACGATCCCTACGCCAAGCATGCCGTGCCCATCCGGGTGATCCTGGACGAGGGTCACAAGGCCCAGGTCCCGGCCCTGAAGTCGCTGGCCATTCGCAACCAGGACGATCAAATGGTCCGCCTGGCCGACATCGTGCGTTTCGAGCGTTCGGACTGGCCAGGAGTGATCCACCACAAGAACCTGCTGCCGGTGACCTACGTGACCGCCGACATGGCCGGCGCGGTCGACTCCCCGCTCTACGGCATGTTCCGGATGGCCGCCGAGCTGCGCCGCGACAACGATGGCCCGGACCAGTACTACATCCGCCAGCCCGACTGGCCCGACCGCCCGGCCCTGAAGTGGGACGGTGAGTGGCAGATCACCTACGAGACCTTCCGCGACATGGGGCTGGCCTACGCTGTCGGCGTGTTCGCCATCTTCCTGCTGCTGGTCGCCCAGTTCCGCGGGTACGTCATGCCGCTGATCGTGATGGCCCCGATTGCCCTGACCCTGATCGGAATCATGCCCGGACATGCCTTGCTGGGCAAGGAGTTCACCGCCACCAGCATGATCGGCATGATCGCGCTGGCCGGGATCATCGTGCGCAATTCCATCCTGCTGGTGGTGTTCATCCGCCAACTGCTGGAAGAAGGAAAATCGCTCAACGAGGCGGTGATCCTGGCCGGGGCCGTGCGGATCAAGCCGATCGCCCTGACCGCGATCTCGGCCATGGTCGGGGCCGCCTTCATCCTGACCGATCCGATCTTCAGCGGCCTGGCCATCTCGCTGATCTTCGGCCTGGCGGTCTCGACACTGCTGACCGTGCTGGTCATTCCGCTGCTGTACTATGTTTTCATTGGCGAAAGCGAGGTTGCGCACCTGCGTCGCCACTGACCGGATCGAGGCGACGTATTACCCGATGAAATTCATGACTCGATGCCCGCGCTCCGGCGTGCTGCTGGCCGCGTGGATGGCGCTGGTGACGCCCTCCATCGGGCTGGCCGAGGAAGGCCGTTGGCACCTGGGCGTGTACGGCGGCAAGGCCGGCAAGGAGCGCATGCTCGACATCCTGACCCGCTTCAACACCGGCTTTCGCGATGCCTGGCTGGTGGCGCTGGCGCCCGGTTATACCTACCGCGAAACCGAGCGCTGGCGCTTCGAGCTGGAAGGGCACGTCGTCAAGCATTTCGGCGACCAGGACCACTGGGAATTCAACGGTGCCTGGCTGGCGCGCTGGATGCACTTTCCCTGGGACCATCGCGTCGACACCCGGGCCGCGATCGGGCTGGGGCTGTCGTGGGCGACGGAAATCCCGGTGGTCGAGCCGCGGGCCAAGCTCGACGAGGGCGAGAGCGCCCGCCTGCTGGGCTACGTGGCCGTCGAGATCGAGCTGGCCCCGCCCGGCAACGATGACTGGTCGGGCTTTGTTCGCCTGCACCATCGCTCGGATGCCTCGGGGTTGTTCCACGACCAGCGCGGCGGCTCGAATTTCATCACCCTGGGCGTGCGCCGGCGGCTTTGATCAGCGATTGGCCATCACCGCCCGGCAGGCGCTGAAGCGACGCCCGTCGACTTCGGCCCGGGCGGTTACCCCGTCGGTCTGGAAGGCGACATCCGTTGCCGCGAATCGGCGGCCGTCATCCGCGTCGACCAGGTCGAGTACGTGGACGAACTCATCCACGTGCAAGGCCATGTGGGCCCGGCCGATGCGGGCCTCGAGCCGCTCGCCCTGGCAGTCGTAGACTCGATGCTCGATCTGGCCGGCCCGGCCGGAATCCAGGTAAGGGCGAAAGCTGTCCAGTGAACCGTCGTTGGCCGGGGCTTCGAGGCCGAGCAGATGGGCCATCAGATCATTCAGATCGACCGAGCGCACCGCCGGCATCGCGCCGCCGGCGGCCACCGCCGGGCCATGGATGACGAACAGGCCGTGCATTTCCAGCAAGGCCGGATCCCAGCCGTGCATGCCGTACAGCGAGAACTGGCGTCGGCCCATCATGTACGGCTTGTTGGAAATCATCCATTCCAGGTCGGCTTCGGCAAGCACGTCGGGCACGCGGCGGTGGCTGCCGAAGTGGTAGCGGTCGGGAATGTCCTCACGCGCCCACACGCGCAGGTGCGGATGGGCGCCGTCCAGCGCTGCGACGATGTCTTCGACCTCCATGTCGGTAGCCCAGATCTGGGCGGCAGGGCCCCAGTCCGAAACGCGTACCCGGGACAGGTCCAGGTAGTCGTCGAGCATGATGTATTGATCGAAATCGACCCAGCTCATGCCGTGGTCGGAGGTCAGCACGATGTGCATCTGGTCGAGCAGGCCGCGCTCTTCCAGCCCGTCGAGGAGCATCTCGAGATGCTGGTCGACGTCGATCAGGGCGTCGCGCACGGGATCGGCCCGCGGCCCGTGGCGGTGGCCCATGGAGTCGACCGAGCTGAAGTACAGGGTCAGGAAATCCGGCCGCTGGTCGGCCGGGAGGTCCAGCCACTCCAGCACCGTCTCGATGCGTTCGCGGTGCGGCGTGTCGGCCGCGTACGGCTTCCAGAAACTTGGCCGCACGCCGAGGATGCGCGCCTCCGACCCCGGCCAGAAAAAGGTTGCCGCCGTCAGGCGCTGGTTTTCCGCCGTCACCCAGAGCGGTTCACAGGCGCCGTACCAGAAGCCGTCGCCGACCGCGTCGCGGTTGCCCAGGGAAAAGCGCGCGTCGCGGTCCGGATCCCACATGCTGTTGGCGACCACGCCGTGAGTGCCGGGATAGCATCCGGTCACCATGGTGTAGTGGGTGGGGAAGGTCTTGGTCGGAAAGACGTGGTGCAGGCTGTCGGCTTTCAGGCCCCCGGCCACCAGCCGATCCAGGGCCGGCGTGTCGGCCAGGTCGAAATAGTCGTGGCGAAAGCCGTCGATGGAGATCAGCAGCAGGGGCGGTGGCCGGTCTTCTTCGGCCAGCGGCCGCGAACCCTGGCAGGCGGTGAGCAGCAAGGCGGCCAGCAACAGGCCGAGGAGCGGAAACAGACAGCGCATCATGAGCGAACGATTCAGGTTGAAACGAGTCACTGGAGTGTAGCCGCAGACGGTGACCGTTGTTTGACCACAACCCTGCCGTGGCGGCCTTCGTCCCTGTTTCTCGTAGAGGAAGGGATTACCCTCGAATCTTGAAAACCCCTGGAGCACTGTCCCATGCCAAAAATTCTGATCGGTTGCCTGGTTGTTCTCGCCGTGGTCGTGGTCGGCGGCGGTACCGCCGGCTATTTCCTGGTCATCAAGCCTGCCTACGAGTTCGCCACCGACGTGGGCAGCTTCGCCACCGAGTTCGCCGAGCTCAACGAGCAGGTCCAGCGCGACCCCGGATTCCGCCCGCCCGCCGACGGCGCGGTCGACGAGGACCAGTTCCAGCGCTTCCTGGCCGCGCAGCGCGACATGCGCGCCGGCATGGCCGGACAACTGGGCGAGCTGAAGAAAAAATGGCAAGAGATGCAGGCCGAAATCGACCGCGACGACCGCGAGGCCAATGTTGTCGAACTGGTGACTGCCTACCGCGATCTGGGCGATCTGATCCTGGAGGCAAAGCGCAACCAGGTCGACGCCCTGGCCGCGCACGATTTCAGCCTGCAGGAGTACATGTACGTTCGCAACCAGACCTTTCTCGCCCTGGGTGAAGAAGTGGCCGTGGCCGCCTACGGCGATCAGGGGGCGCCGCAGCGCACTCGCCGCGTGCCCGACGAGCTCGTCGAAATGGTGGGTCCGCACCGCGAAGAGCTGATGGAAGGCTACGCCCTGGCCTGGTTCGGCATGTAAGGCCTGCGCCCAATCGGGCACCTTGCCGGTCCGGCAGGGTCGAAAGCGGCGTAGGCTGGTCGGAAACCCCGCCGAGGCGGGGTTGGCCCGTTTCGATCGCTCAAGACGCCAAGGAGAGGCAAGGTGCGAAAATTGATGCTGGTGGCCGGCGCCGTGCTGGCCGTGATCCTGATCCTGGTCGTCGCCGCAGTGTTCCTGCTCGACGCCGACGACTACCGTGATGAAATCGCCGAACGCGCCTCGACCACGCTGGGGCGCGAGGTCCAGCTGCAAGGGCCGATCCAGCTGACCCTGTTTCCGTGGCTGGCCCTGGATCTGCGCGACGTGATCGTAGGCAATCCGCCGGACTTCGGCGATGCGCCCGAGCTGGCCCGGATCGGCACCGCTACGGCCTCGGTGCGCCTGTGGCCGCTGCTTCGGGGCGAGCTGGAAATCGGCACGGTGACGATGAGCGAGGCGCATTTTGCCATCGTGACCAACGCTCGCGGACGATCCAACCTGGAGGGCCTGTTCGCCGACGAGCCGACGCCCGAAGCCGACGCCCCGGCCGATCTGGCGGGCTTGTCGCTGGGTCGTGTCCAACTGCGCGACGTGGGCCTGGAACGGCTTGACCAACCAAGCGGCGAGCGCATGACGGTCCTCATCGAATCGCTGGATCTCGATCCCTTTCGGGCCGGTGAGGCCGTCCCGCTGCGCCTGCGCGCGCGCCTGGCCGACGCCGACCTGGCACCGATCGGCAGCCTGCGTTTCGACGGCGCGCTGCGGGTGGCCGGCGATCTGGCCCGGATCGAGTTGCTCGACTGGGACGCGCAGTTCGAGTTGCCGGAGGCCGGGTTGAGCGGGCGGGCCGACGGGCATCTCGAGCTGCGCCTCGCCGACACGCCGCAGCGCCTGATCGCCCAGCGGCTGGGCGTGACCGTGGACCTGGCCGACCAGAACCTGGAATTGCATCTGCGCGAGGCGCTGGAGCTGCGCCTGGATGATCCGCCGGCCGGCAGCCTGCCGGCCGCGGAGCTGATTGTGGCAGGACAAAGCCTGGACCTGTCCGGCTCGTTCACCCTGTCGGACCCGCCCAGTGCCCGGTTGGCCCTGTCCGGCCCGCGCCTGGATCTGCGGCCCATGCTGGTTGCCGGAAACGGCCGCGAAGGTCCCGCCGCCGTCAACGGCGAGCTCGACTTTTCGCCATTGATCGGGCCGCGCCTGGATTTCGACCTCGATCTCGACGAGCTGATCCTGGGCCAGGACCTGGTCCTGACCGGCGTCAGCAGCCGCGCCCGCCTGCGCGACGGGCTGCTCGAACTCGATCCGCTCGCCGCCGGCCTGTTCGGCGGCGCGTTTGCCGGCAGCGTGAGCGTGGACTTCACCACCTCGCCGCCGCAGACCCGGATTCATCCGCGCCTGAGCGGGATCCAGGCCGAGCAGGTGGCCCGCCTGCTCAGCGACACCGCGCCGCTGCGCGGGCTAGGCGATCTCGAGCTCGATCTGAGCTTCAGCGGCTTCACGCCTGCCGATATCCTGGCCAGCCTGGACGGCAGCGGTGCCTTCAGCCTCGACGAGGGCGCCCTGCTGGGTGTCGACCTGCGTCGGCTGATCGACGAGAAGCTCACGGTCGAGAGTCTGGCCAGCGTCAACCAGGCCTTCGGCGGCGAAACGCCGTTTCGCAGCCTCAGCGGCCGGATCAGCGCCGAATCCGGCGTTGTCTCCCTGCCCGACCTGGAACTGGGTGCGGCCGATTTCGGTGCTTCCGGTCGCGGCCAGCTGGACTTTGCCGACGGCCAGGTGGCTTATCGACTCGATCTGCGACTCGGCCAATCCCTGGTCGAGCGTCTGCCCGGGCGCCTGGCCCGGGCGACCGGCGGGGTCATCCCGCTGGCTATTGCCGGGCCGCTGGCCAGGCCGGTGGTCGCGGTGGACCTGGCAGCGATTGCCGAGGGCGCGCTGCAGCGTGAACTGCAGCAACGACTGTTCGATCGCGCGAGACCGGATGCGGACGCGGACGAGGAGGTCGATGACGAAGCCGCCGAACCGGAGCGGCGCGAACGAACCAGCGACACCCTGCTGCGCGGCTTGCTCGAGCGCCGCGAGCGCGAGCGCGAACCACCGCCCGACGACTCCGCCGATGATTCTTCGGACGACTCATCCGACGACTCATCCGATGACTCATCCGATGACTCATCCGATGACTCATCCGACCATCGATCTGAAGATCCGCCGGATGAACCGGTGGATCAGGCCGCACTGATTTCCGCGGCCGCTTGAGCGCCCGGGTCAACCGGTCCGCATCGGTTGCATGCGCAGATAGACCAGGCTGCGCCAAAGCCACTCGGCCGGCCCGAAGCGGAAGTGGCGCATCCACAAGGTGCTGAGTACAACCTGGACGGCAAAAAAGGCCAGCACCACGAAAACGTGGCTTGCGCGCGGCAACTGACCCCACAAGCCCAGGCCGTGACCGTAGAACGTCCAGGTCCAGAACAGCGACTGGAGCAGGTAGTTGGTCAGCGCCATGCGCCCGGCCGGCGCCAGGAAGCGCAGACGGTCGCTGCCCAGGGTCACCATCGACAGATAGGCCAGGCTCAGAAACAGCGCGCCGACGGTGGTGGCGGTCAGTCCCAGGGCCACCGACGGGGTCGGAATGCTCCAGTTGGCTCCGTGCAGCAGGCCGGCGCCGAGAACGGCCAGCGGCAGGCCGATGATCAGGCCGCGCGAGCGCCAGCGCCGGAAGAACAGGCGATGCTGATCGGGTCGCACCAGGCGGCCGGTGGCGATCAGCCAGCGCCCGATCAGGAAATAGCCCAGGATGGGTGGCACCCAGAACACGAAATTACCCAGGGTGAAGCGCGCATCATCCAGGCGCTGACCGACGTTTTCGACCCAGCTGCCGGCGGCATGAATCTCGGCCGCGGCGGCCACGCGTTGGTGCAGCGCGCTGGCTTCGGTCTCGAACTCACCCATGATGCTTGCGTGCAGGTCCGGGTCGCCCTGGGTGCTCCAGATCGCCAGTGCGCCCAGCCACATCAGCGCCACCGGCAAGGCGATGAAAACCAGGGCCCATTTCCATAGTCGCCCGGTCGGGGTCTTGCGAAACAGCAGCACCATCACGAAACCGCACAGCGCATAGATCAGCAGAATGTCGCCGGCCCAGACCAGCAGCATGTGGGCCGCACCAAAGACCAGCAGGATCAGCAGACGGCGCAGGTACAGTCCCCAGAACGGTGCCTGACGCGCCTCGGCGCGCTCGAACATGAGGGCGAACCCGGCTCCGAAGAGCATGGAAAACAGCGGATAGAACTTGCCTTCGGCCAGGGCCCGAATCAGCCAGTCGACCGCAGCATCCAGACCGCCCAGGCCCGGGTCGACGCCCAGGACGATGGCCTGCAGGGGGCGGGTGAACCATTCGAAATTGACCATCAGGATGCCGAGCAGGGCGAAGCCGCGCAAGACGTCGAGATGATCAAGACGTTGCTGCGTCGGCGCCAGCTTGTTGGGATCCACGTTTTGCCGCTCCGGTTTGATGCCAGTGTGCCTGTTCGAGGCATGATAGCCGACAGGCGGCCTGTCAACGCGGTCCGTGGTCACGGCCGGGGTTAGAATAAGACCATGGCTCAACATCCCCTCTGTCCGGTTGCCGATGACGGTACCCGCGCGCTGTCCCTGGCGGTCGCCGGCAAGCCGCAGCAGCCACTGGTCAATTTCGTCTATGACGCGGCCCGACCGGTCTGGCCGTCGGTCGGGATCGGGCTGGAGCCGCTGGGCGCAGACCTTCGCTGCGAGCAGTGGCTGGTGAGCGCGCCGGTTCGGTTCGGCCACGGCGCGAACTGGCACTGGTCACGCAACGAAGAGTTTTTGATGGTTGCGCTGACCACGCCCGAGAAAGGGGATCCGGCCGAAACCACCGCGCGTTTTTACCGGGAGTTGATCGCAACGGTGCGTTCGGCCGGTTATCCGCACCTGCTCAGAATCTGGAACTACCTGCCCGACATCAACGGCGGTCACGGCGACAACGAGCGCTACCGGCGTTTCTGCGTCGGTCGCGGCCAGGCCTTGGCCGAGGCCGGACTGGAAGACGCGCGCATGTGTGCAGCCACGGCCATCGGCACCCACGACGAACGCTTTCGCCTGTTTGCCCTGGCCGGCCGGACGCCGGGGCAGCCGGTGGAAAACCCGCGCCAGGTCAGCGCCTGGGAGTACCCGCCGCTGTACGGCCCGCGCAGTCCCGCTTTTGCCCGCGCGACTGCGGTTGTGCTGGAAGACGGCCGCACCGCCCTGCTGGTGTCCGGCACGGCCAGTGTGGTCGGCCATGCGACCGCCCATCCCGGTGACGTGCTCGCCCAGACCGACGAGGCGGTCAGCAACCTCGCCGCGCTGCTGACCGAGGCCGCCAGCAACCTGCAGCGGCCGGGCCTGGCGCGCTTTGGCGAGGAGGCGGCGGCGCGGGTCTACCTGCGTCATGCCGACGACTGGCCCGAAGTTCATCGGCGCCTGCGTGAGCATTGGCCGAGCCTGCCCCTGGCCGGCTTTGTCGGCGACATCTGCCGGCGCGACCTGCTGGTCGAGATCGAGGCCTGGCACTGTGCCTGATCGAAGAGGGGGCATGAAGCTGCAGCTGTCGACCTGGCCGGAGGTCGAGGAGTACCTGGCCCACAGCCGGGCGATCGTCATTCCGATCGGTTCGACCGAGCAGCACGGACCGACCGGCATGATTGGTACCGATGCACTGTGCCCGGAAATCGTGGCCGACGGCATGGCCGAAAAGACCCGCATCCTGATCGGGCCGAGCTTGAGCATCGGCATGGCCCAGCATCATCTGGCCTTTCCCGGTTCGATCAGCCTCAAACCCTCGACCCTGGTCCGGGTGATCGGTGACGTGGTCGAGTCGCTGTCCTCCCAGGGATTCACCCACTTTTTCTTCCTCAACGGTCATGGCGGCAACATTGCCTCGGTCCAGGCCGCTTTTTCCGAACTCTGGGCAGCCAGCAGTTTCCGCGCCCAGGCAAGCACTGTGCGCCTGCGGTTGCACAACTGGTTTCAGGGCGAGCGCGTGGTCCGTCTGTCGCGCCAATTGTTCGGTGACGGCGAAGGCAGTCACGCCACGCCGTCCGAGATTTCGCTGGTTCTTTCGGCCTATCCCGAAGCCGCACGCGACGTGGTCCTGGACCCGGAGCAGGCGAGCACGGGCCCGATTCGGGATGCGGCGGATTTTCGGCGCCTGCATCCGGACGGCCGCATGGGCGCCCGTTCCGGCCTGGCCACGGCCGACCATGGCCGGCGGCTGCGCGAAGCGGCCGTCGCCGATGCGCTGGATGCACTGGAAAAATTCGTCAGCGGTTGACGAAGCGCGGCCGGCGGATGGTTCCGGATCGAGGCCGAAAAAAGCGTTCTTGGCCATTTTCCTCCACTTCCACGTGATGCTCTTCGCGGTTTGCCGGTTCTGGCACGCCTCATGCTTGATTATCTTTGAAAAGAGCCGGCAGTGGCCGGCATCGAAGACCAAAAAGGGATGACCGCGATGTTCCAGTCCGATTACAGCCATGCACACTCCGCCAATCAAACGGAAGGTCCCTTCGACCGAATCCACGAGATGGACGATCTGTCATTCAGCTTCGCGTTTCAGCCGATTGTGGAAGGGCGCGCAGGCAAAGTGGTGGGGTATGAAGCTTTGGTGCGGGGCGTGGCGGGACAGCCGGCCAGTTCGATTCTGTCGTCGATCCGGCCGGAAAACCGCGAGCGTTTCGACCAGGCCATCCGTCTTCGGGCCATCCGGGAAGCCAGCCGTCTTGGTATTCGCAAGCCGCTGCACCTGAACTGCACCTGGCTGTCGCCGGAAAATCTCCCGGCCGCCATGATCGGCATGCTCAATGTCGCCGCCACCTGCGGGATTTCCCGGGAAGACCTGGTTCTGGAACTGCAGAACCTGGATCAGTTCGGAACCCTCGAAGAGCTGGCCGCTCTGCGCCGGCGGATGAGTGAGTTCCGGATCCGCGTGCTGGTCGATCAGTTCGGCGCCGGCAGGGCCGACCTGGCCAGGCTGGCCATTCTGCGGCCCGACATGGTCAAGCTGGATCGCCGCCTGGTTTCCGGAATCCACCGCGGCCGCGGCCGCCAGGCCATCGTCGCCGGTATCGTTGCCATGTGCCGTTCGCTGGAGATCAGGGTTGTCGGGTTGGGCGTGGAAGACGCGGCCGAGCTCAACTGGCTGAGCGCGAACAACGTCGGCCTGTTCCAGGGTTTCTACTTTGCCGAGCCGGAAGTGAATCGGATGCCCGAAGCGCGCCGCCTCAGCAAGATGTCCCGCAGCGGCAGCACGATCGAAGCCGCGTTTGCCGGAACGGCGAGCGCGTTCAACTGAAACGATCGCAAGCCGCTGCCTGCTCTCGCATTTGAATCCTCCGGGGTCTCTCCGGAGGATTCTTTTGTCGGCGGCGGTCAGCCGCGGCGTTGTTTGAGTTCGTCGAGCACCTGGTCCAGGCTGCTGCCCGCGGCGGTCAGGCAGACCAGCAGGTGATAGACCAGGTCGGCCGCCTCTTCGGTCAGCTTGTTGCCGGTGACCGCTGCCAGGGCGGTTTCCACCCCCTCTTCACCCACTTTCTGGGCGCAGCGCGCCAGGTCGCCCTGCAGCAGGCGCGTCGTGTAGCTGCGCTCGGGGTCGCCGTCGCGGCGCGACTCGATCAGCGCCTGTAGACGCGCCAGCAGGCCGACCGGTGGCCAGCTGGTATCGCCAAAACAGGTGGCGGTGCCCAGATGGCAGGTCGGGCCGTTCGGGATGGCCTGAACCAGCAGCGTGTCGCGGTCGCAGTCGCCGGCCACATCGACCAGCGCCAGCACATGGCCGGAGGTCTCGCCCTTGGTCCACAGGCGCTGCTTGCTGCGCGAGAAGAAGGTCACCCGTCCATCGGCCAGGGTTTTCTCCAGCGCCTCGGCGTTCATGTAGCCCAGCATCAGCACCCGCCCGTCGCGCGCATCCTGAACCACCGCCGGCAACAGCCCATCGCCCTTGGCCCAGTCCAAATCTTTGATCTGTTCTGCATTCAACATGATTTCATGCGTTCTTATCTGCGTCCATCTGCGTCCATCTGCGGTTAAATCAAACCCGCGTCACGATGCCGCGCCCGGTCAGCCAGCGCTTCAGCTCCGGAATCGCGATCTGCCCGGAATGAAACACGGTGGCCGCCAGCGCGCCGTCGACATCGGCCTGCTCGAAGACATCGAGAAAATGCTGCTCGTTGCCGGCTCCGCCTGAGGCGATCAGCGGGACCCGGCACCGGGCGCGGATATGGTCCAGCTGGGCGATGTCGTAGCCGGTGCGCACGCCGTCGGCGTCCATGCAGTTGAGCACGATCTCGCCGGCGCCCAGGCGCTGGACCTCCTCGACCCAGTGTTCGGTGTCGCGGCGCGGGTCGACCATGTTGTCCGGGTCGCCGGTGTACTGGCGAACGCGCAGGGCCTGGCCGTCGCGGATCGAGTCGATCCCGACGACCACGCACTGGGAACCAAAGGCTTCGGCCAGTTCTGAAATCAGCTGCGGGCGTTCCAGGGCCGGCGAATTGACCGACACTTTGTCGGCGCCGGCGTGCAGCACCGCCCGGGCCGTGGCCACGTTGCGAATCCCGCCGGCGACGCAGAACGGAATGTCGATGGCCGCCGCCACTTTTTCCACCCAGGCCACGTCGACGCTGCGGCGCTGGGGCGAGGCGGTGATGTCGTAAAAGACCAGTTCGTCGGCGCCCTCGTCGCGGTAGCGCCCGGCCAGCTCGACGATGTCGCCCATCTCCCGGTGATCACGGAAGCGCACGCCCTTGACCACGCGGCCGTCGCGCACGTCCAGGCAGGGAATGAGCCTTACCGCGACCATCGACGAATCGCCGTCATGGGAACCCGGCCTTCCAGCAGCGCGCGTCCGACAATGCAGGAGGCCACGCCGGTGCCGGCGGCGATGTCCAGGTCTTGCTCGCTGCCGATGCCGCCCGAGGCCTGGGTCTGAACGGCGGGAAAGCGGCCCACCAGTGCCCGGTAGAGTTCGATGCTGGGACCGCTGAACATGCCGTCGCGCTCGATATCGGTGCACAACAGATGCTTGAGCCCGGCCCGATGGAGTGTTTCCAGCAGGGCGAACAACTCCAGCTCACCGGATTCGGTCCAGCCGGCGGCTTTCGGCAGCCAGCCGCCGGCCGGGTCCGGGGCCACGTCCAGGCCGGCGACGATGGTGTCCGGACCCAGCGCTTCCAGCCATTGCCCGACCTGGTCCGGGGCGCGCACGCACAGGCTGCCCAGGACCACCCGTTGCGCACCGGCCTCCAGGCGCGCCTCCAGGTCGGCCAGCGAGCGCACGCCGCCGCCGGTCTGGACGCCGATGCTCAGCTCGGTGCAGATCTGCCGGACGATGTCGAGGTTGGCCTGGCCGCCGTCGCGGGCGCTGTCCAGGTCGACGATGTGAATCAGTCCGGCGCCGGCGTCCTGGTAGGACGCGGCCAGCTTGACCGGGTCGGTGTCGTAGTGGGTTTCGCGCTCGTAGTCGCCCTGCTCCAGGCGTACGACCCGGCCGCCGCGCAGATCAATGGCCGGGATCAGCTGCATGGCCAGACTCCCGGGCGTGGGGACGAGGGTGGAATGAGGGGCACGATGATGTTCTCCAGGTCCAGGGCGGGTTACAGGTCGAGAAAGTTGGCCAGCACGCGGGCACCGGCAGCGGCCGATTTTTCCGGGTGAAACTGGCAGGCGGCGAAATTCCCCCGCCGGACCACCGCCGCGAAGCGCATGCCGTGCTCGCAGGTGGCCACCGCGTGATCGACGGGCGCGGCGAAGCTGTGGACGAAATAAAACCATTCGTCGCCGGACAGCCCCCGGGCCAGGGGATCGTCCGGATCGGTCCAGGCCAGCTGGTTCCAGCCCATGTGCGGCAGGCGCTGGCCCGGCCCGGCCCGCAGCTGCTCGACCGTGCCCGGAATCAGGCCCAGGCATTCGGCATCGCCTTCCTCGGAGCGCTCGAAGAACAGCTGCAGCCCCAGGCAGATGCCCAGGACCGGCTGGTCGAGTCCACGCACCACCTCGACCAGCCCGGCTTCGCGCAGCGCGTTCATGGCCCAGGCGGCGGCCCCCACGCCGGGCAGGATGACCCGTTCGGCCGCGCGAATCTCGTCGGCATCCCGGGTCAGAAGACTCTCGGCCCCGAGCCGGTTCAATGCGTGCACCACCGACCCCAGATTCGCCCCACCCGAATTGATCACCGCGATGGTCACAGCAAGCCCTTGGTCGAGGGAACGCCGGCGGTGGTGCCGCGGGACAGGGCCGGGCGCAGGGCGCGGCCTACGCCCTTGAAGCAGGCCTCGACCAGGTGATGGGTATTCTCGCCGGAAAGCTCGATGTGGATGGCGCAGCGCAGGGTCTGGGCCAGGGAGGCAAAGAAGTGGCTGACCATCTCGGTGTGCAGGCCACCGACCGATTCGCGCGGGAACTCGCCGTGGAGCACGAACACCGGCCGGCCCGACAGGTCCACGGTGACCTTGGCCAGCGACTCGTCCATGGGCAGGACGAAACCGTAGCGGCCGATTCCGGTCCGGTCGCTCAGGGCTTCGTCCAGGGCCGCACCCAGGGCCAGGGCGCAGTCTTCGACGGTGTGATGCTCGTCGACGTGCAAGTCACCGCGACAGTCGAGTTCCAGGCTGAAGCCGGCGTGGGCGGCGATCTGCTCGAGCATGTGATCGAAAAAGCCGATCCCGGTCTCGATCCGGATCGGTTTGGGCGCGTCCAGGTTGACCGCGACCCGGATGCCGGTTTCGGCGGTGTTGCGCTCGACCCGGCCGGTTCGCGGGGTGGCGAGAATGGCCGCGGCCACGGCTGCCCAGTCCTGGCCTTGAGGGCCGACCCGGTAGCCCTTGAGGCCCATGTTGGCGGCCAGCTGCAGATCGGTTTCGCGGTCGCCGATGACCGCCGAATGGGTCCGGTCCAGGCCTGGATCGCGCAGGTAGTCCAGCACCATGCCGACCCCGGGCTTGCGATTGGGCGAGTGGTCTTCGGGCAGGCTGGGGTCGATGTGAATGGCGTCGAACTCGATGCCCTGCGAGCCCAGAATCTGCAGCAGCAGCCGGTGCGGGCCGTCGAAGTGTTCCTGCGGAAAGGCCGCGGTTCCCAGTCCGTCCTGGTTCGACACCATCACGAAGCGGAAGCCGGCCTGTTTCAGGGCCAGCAGCGCGGGGATCACGCCCGGCATCAGGCGGAGCTTGTCATAGGAGTCGATCTGCTCGTCGGCCGGCTCTTCGATCAGGCAGCCGTCGCGGTCGATGAACAGCATCTTGCGTTTGCTCATGATGGCCAGTTTCTCAGGAATTCGGTCAGGGATTGCATCTCGTTGTCGCTGCCGATGGTCAGGCGCACGCAGCCGGCCAGGCCGGGCTGGGCCGACTGGTCGCGCAGGCGAATGCCGGCGCTGGAGGCATCCGCCACCAGCCTGGCGGCATCGTCCACCCGGACCAGGACAAAGTTGGCCCGACCCGGCCAGACTTTGCGGATCGCCGGATGTTCGTGCAACTGGGCCAGCAGCGTGGTTTTCAGTTCCGCCAGCCGGGCCAGCTGATCGCGTTGGCGGTCCAGCGCGGCCGGCTCCAGCGCGCCCAGCGCGGCCGCCACCGACGGCGTGGGCAGGGGATAGGGGGCGATGATTCGACCGAGCAGATCGATCACCGACGGGTCGGCGATCACCGCCCCGATCCGGCAGCCGGCCAGGGCGTAGGCCTTGGACAGGGTGCGCAGGACGACCAGGTTGGGCTGGGCGGCGACCCGGTCGGCCAGCGACGGACGGTCGCAGAACTCGATGTAGGCCTCGTCGATCATGACCAGGCCGTGACCGGCGACCTGGTCGGCCAGGGCCAGAACCGTGGCCGCGTCGATCAGGTTGCCGGTCGGGTTGTTCGGCGAGCACAGAAAGTACAGGCGGCACGGCGGGGCCTGCTCGATGGCCGAAAGATCCAGCTGCCAGTCCTCGTCGGTCTCGAGCAGAGGCACTGCGACGACCTCGGCGTTCTGGATTTTCGCGCTCAAGCCGTACATGCCGAAACACGGCGGGCAGATCAGTACCCGGTCGAGGCCGGCGCGACAGAATACGCGCACCAGCAGATCGATGCCCTCGTCGCTGCCGCGGGTGATCAGCAACTGCGACTCATCAATGCCGTAGACCTCGGCCAGCCGGCGCTTGAGGGCAGGTGGCTGCGGGTCGGGGTAGCGGTTCAGGCTCAAGCCGGCATCATTGACCGGCGGCCACGGGTTTTCGTTGGCGTTGAGCAACACCCCGGCGCTATCGGCCAGGGCCCGGGCCGAGGCATAGGGTTTGAGCGCGCGGATTTCGGCCCGCGCCAGATCGGCCGGGTTCATGCGCCGGTCCCGGCCGCGAGTTTTTCCAGGCGCATGGTGATCGCCAGTCGATGCGCGTCCAGGCCTTCGTGCGCGGCCAGGCGGGCGCCGTGCGGACCGAGTTGCCTGAGACCTTCGGGGGTGGCTTCCTGCACGGTCATGCGGCGCATGAAGTCGGTGATGGCCAGCCCGCTGATCGAGCGCGCCCAGCCGGCGGTGGGCAACACGTGGTTGGTGCCGGAGATGTAGTCGCCCAGCGATTCGGGGGTGTAGTGACCGAGGAACACCGAGCCGGCCGAGTTGATCGCGTTGCACAGCGTATGCGGGTCGCGGGTGCTGATGATCAGGTGCTCGGGCGCGTACTCGTTGCTGATCGCCACCGCCTGGTCGAGATTGTCGGCGACGATGATCGCGCCGTGGCTCAAGGCAATGCGGGCGGTTTCGGCGCGCGCCAGGGTCGGCGTCAGGCGCTCCAGCGAGTCGCGCACGGCGGCGGCGAAGGTGGCGCTGTCGGTGATCAGGAACGCCTGGGAGTCGGGCCCGTGCTCGGACTGGGAGAGCAGGTCCATGGCGACGAAATCCGGGTTGGCCGACTGATCGGCGATGACCAGCACTTCCGAGGGACCGGCCGGCAGGTCCTGGGCGGCCCCGGCCGCGCTTTCGGATACCTGGCGCTTGGCCTCGGTGACGAAGCGGTTGCCGGGGCCGAAAATCTTGGCCACGCGCGCCACCGATTCGGTCCCGTAGGCCATGGCGGCAATGGCCTGGGCACCGCCGGAGACCAGCACGGTATCGACGTTCAGGCGATGCGCGATGGCCAGCACGGCCGCATCGGCGCGGCCCTGGGCGTTGGGTGGTGTGGCCAGCACGATGCGCCGGCAGCCGGCCAGGCGGGCGGGCACGGCCAGCATGATCGCGGTCGATGGCAGCGGGGCCGAGCCGGCCGGCACGTACAGACCGACCGGGTCCAGTGCCTGCCAGCGCGCCTGGCAGATCACGCCGGGTGCGGTCGCCACGCTCAGGTCTTGCGGTTTGCCGGCCGCGTGAAAGCGTCCGACGGTGTCGATTGCGGTATCGATCGCGTCGAGCAGATCCGGATCCAGGCCCTCGGCCGCCGCGGCCAGATCCCCGGCCGTGGCCAGCAGGGTGGCCGGTTCGCGGCCGTCGAACTGGCGGGCGAAGTCGAGCAGGGCGGCATCGCCGCGCGTGCGCACGTTGCTGATGATCCCGGCCACGGTCTCGCGCAGCTCGACGTTGCTTTCCAGGGCCGGCCGGGCGAGCACCCCGGCCAGGGCTTCGCGGTCCAGGTTGCGGGCGCTGACGATCTTGATCATGCGAGCATCTTCTCCACCGGCAAAACCAGCACCGCCGAGGCGCCGGCACGCTTGAGTTCTTCGAGATGTTCCCAGAATACCTGCTCGGTGCAAACGGCATGCACGGCGACCCGGTCGCCCTGCCCTTCCAGGGTCAGCACGGTCGGCGATTCCGCTCCGGGCAGGATGGCCGAAATCTCGGCCAGGCGCGATCTCGGGGCATGCAGCATCACGTACTTGCTTTCGGCCGCCCGGCGCACGCCTTCGATCCGGGTCAGCAGCGTCGTCATCAGCTTCTCGGCTTCCTCATCCAGCGTTTCCGGGCTGCGATAGACCGCGGCCTGGCTGCTCAGGACTTCGTCGCAGGCTTTCAGATGGTTGGCCCTGAGCGTGGTCCCGGTCGAAACCAGGTCGACGATGGCGTCGGCCGTGCCCAGGCTGGGGGCGATCTCGACCGCGCCGTTCAGGGTGACGATGTCGGCTTCCACCCCGTTGTCGACCAGCCACTGGCGGGTCAGGTAGGGATAGCTGGTCGCCAGGCGCTTGCCGTCCAGGTCGGCCGGGCCCTGGTAATCCGATTGTTCGGGAATCGCCAGCATCAGCCGGCAGTGGCCGAAATCGAGCAAGGTCAGCGCTTCGAGCTGCGCTTTCGGCTTGCGGCTGCGCGCCTCCAGCAGTTTCTCCCTGGCCACGTTCTCACCGACGATGCCGAGCTGGCACACGCCCTCGAGCAGCAGGCGCGGGATGTCGTCGTCGCGCACCAGCAACAGGTCCACCGGCAGGTTGCGGCCGAACCAGAACAGCTTGTCCTTGGACTTGGCGAACGAGAGACCGGAGCGTTCGAGCAGGCTCAGGGATTGATCCGACAGGCGGCCGGATTTCTGGATGGCGATTTTCAGTCTAGTCATGGTCAGGCTTCTTTTTGATGCGTTCCAGGGCGAGGCGATAGCCGCCGTTGCCGTCTTCGAGAAAGCGGGCGACGCGGCCAATGGTGGTCACGCTGACCCCCGTGCGGGCATGAATCTCGCGGTAGGGCATGCCCTGGTCGAGATACTTCACCACCCGCCAGCGATCGACCAGGGCCTCGAGCTCGGCCGGGGTGGTCAGGTCCCGCAGCAGGGCCCGGCACTCCTCGGCCGTGGCCATGGCCAGGAAAGCCTCGGCCAGGCTGGAACGGGCGGCGCGGTTGGCTTGCGCGTGTTGGGGGTCGAGTTGTTTCATGCGCTTGAATGTATTAACACGCTAATACGTTATCACGGATGGGTGGAGGGGGCAAGCTGAACCTCCCTTCACTGCTCAGGCTGTCTAATGGCGGAATGAAAAAACTGCTCCTTCTCCTTATTTCATGTCTTGTGGCCGGCTGCGTTTCGACGCGCAATGCCCCGCCGCTGGAAACCGTGGACTTCGTCGACCTCGACCGTTACCTGGGCGAGTGGTACGTGATTGCCAACATCCCCTACTTCGGCGAGCGCGGCAACGTGGCCGGACGGGCGATTTACCGGATGCGCGAGGACGGGCGAATGGACGATATCTACCTGTACCGAAAGGGTGATTTCGACGCCCGCGAGCGGCGCATGGACGGAGTCGCCTGGGTGGTGGATGAGGACAGCAACGCGCGCTGGAAAGTGCGCTTCTACTGGCCGTTCACCTTTGACTACTACATCGTCGGGCTGGATTCGGAGTACCGCTGGAGCATGGTTGGCCACCCTTCGCGCAACTACGCCTGGATCATGGCCCGGGCCCCGCGGATGGAAGAGGAGCTTTACCAGCGGTTGCTGCGCCGATTCGATGAACTCGGTTTCGATTCGTCGCAGTTGCAGAAAGTCCCGCAGTTCCCCGAGCAGATCGGTCAGCCCGGATTTCAGTAACCGCCGCAACTCAGGGCGTGGTCGGATGGGTCGCGGGTGCGCGCCGGCGAAAGCGCATTCTGAGCGTGATCCACAGCACTCCGGCCAGGACCATGCCGCCGCCGATCAGCAGTCGCAGGCCGGGACGATCGCCCCACACCAGAATGCCGAGCAGGACGGCGAGCACCGGCACCAGCAGCAGGTAGGGGGTGACCACGTTGACCTCGTGACGCTGGATCAGCCAGTAAAAACCGCCGTGGCCGATGATCGAGGCGCCGATGGCGGAATAGGCGATCGCCCCCCAAACCGATGGTCGTGCAAGCGTCGCCATTTCCGGCAGCAGCGGCTGGCCCATGATCAGGGTCAGGCCGATCAGCAGCGGCAACGACAGCAGCGCGTTCCAGGCCTGGAAGTTTAAAACGCGGATGCCCTGGAGGCGCCGCATCAGCATGGTGCCCACGGCCAGGGACAGGGCCGCCAGCAGCACAAGAACCACCACGTCGAGCTGGGCCAGGACCAGCGGGTCCAGCCCCATCACCAGCACCCCGGCAAAGGCGACCAGGATCCCGGTCGTGGTGCGCCAGCCGATCCGCTCGCCCAGAACCAGCACCGCCAGCACGGTCGACATCGGCACGTAGACCTGCATCAGCAGGGCGATCGAGGACACATCGCTGGACCGGCCCAGGGCGATGAACAGCAGGGCGAAATGAATGCCGCCCATGCTCCAGCAGGTCAGCAGCAGCCCCAACCACTGATCGCGGGCCGGCGGCTTGAGCAGCGGCAGCAACAGCGCCAGCACCACCAGGAAGCGAATCACGGTAAAGCTCAGCGGCTCCATCTGGTTGACCACCCAGGCCGCGGCAATGAAATTGCCGGCCCAGGTCAGACAGATGAATCCCAGCAGGAGAAAGTGGCGGGTCGGCACGGGAAGCGTTGTTCAGGGAAGCAGGACGCTGCATTGTGCATGACCCGGGAAGATCCGCGTTGACGAAATACGGCCGCACTGCCGACCCACATTGTCGCGCGTTCGATCCCGAGACGAGCTTTCCTGTGAAGCACACCGCTTTACTGACTGACGAAATGTGACGAATACACGGTTCGATTCATTCTTGGCACGGGGAATGCAGCTTCACTGATGCAACATCACATGAATCAAGGAAAGAGCCATGACCGACTACAACGACAAAACCAGCCGACGCCAACCCGGCGATCAGGAATTCGACGGTCTGTTCTGTGAAGACGTGCTGCGCGAGTGGCTGCAAAACCTGGAAGAGCTGGTTCGCAGGCGTGACCAGGCCAGAAAGCCGGTCGAGGTGCGTGACGCTCGGGCCGGGGAAAACACCAATCGTTCCAGTGCCGATCAATGATCAGGCGCGGAAAAGTTTCGGGAAGGGGAACCTGAGAGGTGTCGAGCAGGTGAAACGACACCGAGCCTGCAGATAACATCGCGGCTCCCCTGAACCAGACCCGGCCTTCGCGGCCGGGTCTTTTTATGGGGCGGCGTCAACCCCAAAGGCAAGGCTGGTGCTGATCTGCTGATGGCGTGAGGTCTGCCAGCGCATCACGGCGGCTCTCATTGACCGATCACGAGCACGCTGCCAAACTTCGTAAATGCTTCTGCTCCTGTCCTTGATGATTGTTGTCGGCCTGATGGCCGGGCTGTGGCTATGGCAGCGGCGGTCGGGGCGGGCCGACTGGGTCGACGTGTTCTGGGCCGGCAGCATCGGTCTGCTCGCCGTGGTGTATGCAATCTTCGGTGACGGTGCGGTCGAGAAGCGCTTGCTGGTGGCGCTGGTGGCGGGTACCTGGTCGTATCGCTTGACCCGCCACCTGGCCGTTCGCCTGGCCGGCCACGATCAGGAAGATGGCCGCTACCAGGCCATGCGCGAGCACTGGGGCGACAGCGCCCAGTTCTGGCTGTTCGTGTTCTTCATGGGCCAGGCCCTGATTGCCTGGCTGTTCGCCCTGCCGGCCTGGGTGGTGGCCAATGATCCGTCGGGCCAGCTCAGTGTCTGGGTGTTTCTGGGGGTGGCATTCTGGTTTGTTGGCCTGGCCGGGGAATCGCTGGCCGATCGCCAGCTGGCCGCGTTTCGCAACGATCCCGACCAGCGCGGCAAGGTGTGCAGGATCGGCCTGTGGCGGTATTCGCGCCACCCGAACTACTTTTTCGAGTGGCTGCACTGGTTCAGCTACCCGCTGATCGCCATGGGCGCGCCGCATCAGTGGATCGCCTGGCTGGGGCCGGTGCTGATGCTGCTGTTCCTGTACCGGGTCACCGGCATTCCTTATACAGAAAAGCAGTCGCTGAAATCGCGCGGCGATGCCTACCGCGAGTACCAGCGCACTACCTCGGCATTCTTTCCCTGGCCGCCGAAAGACTGACAACTGGTTGGCCATCGTCGGGGCTGCCGGGCGGCGAGGGCAACGGTTTCGCGCCGACGACTTGTCTGTCCGCCAAGCTACGCCTGGCGAACAGATACCCTGCGCTACTCGGTCCGGGCGGGGCTCGCCTGAACTCACTCCGGGCCTTGACGGCCCTGCGTTCAGACAGACGGCGAGCCTTGTCCGCCCGGCCCTGCGTTGCTCGGCTGCGTC
>REEW01000083.1 GCA_007694885.1 Wenzhouxiangella sp.
CAGCAGCATCAGGGTCAGGGTCAGCGCCGAGCCGGCGTCCTTGGCCTTGGCCGACAATGGGTGGCGTTCCAAGCCGATGCGGTCGACCACCGCTTCCAGGGCTGAATTGACCAGTTCGCCGGCCAGCACCAGGATCCACACCCCGACCAGCAGGGCGAACTGGGTCCAGCTTTGGGCCAGCCAGGCGGCCAGAGGGACCAGACCAAAAAGAACGATGATCTGGGCGCGAAAGGCCGCTTCGTCGCGAAAGACCACCCGGTAGCCTGCCAGCGAGTTGCGGGTGGCGAACACCCAGCGCCTGAATTCGTTGCGCGGGGTGAGGGGTTTGTTCATGCGGCGATGCCGTAGGCGTCCAGCAGTGGCTCCAGGCGCGCCGGGCGTCCCCGAAAGGCCTGCCAGGACTCGGCCATGGGCCGGCTGGAGCCGACCGCAAGAATCTCCCGGGCCAGGTGTTGGCCCGCCTTGCGGCTGAACAAGCCCTGCTCGGTGAACCAGTCGAAAGCATCCCGGGCCAGCTGCTCGGCCCACAGGTAGCTGTAGTAGCCGGCCGCGTAGCCGCCGTCGAACAGGTGCGAGAAGCTCATCAGGAAGCGGTTGTCGTCGGTCACGGGGGTGACCGCGATTTCATCATGGACCTGGCGCATCAGGGCGAGCGGGTCGAGCCTGTCGTGTTCGTGCAGGCGCAGATCGATCAGGGCGAACTCGATCTGGCGCAGCAGCGCGATGGCGCCCTGGAAGTGGCGGTCGGCCTTGAGTGCCGACAGCCACTCGCGCGGCAGCGGCTCGCCGGTTTCGACGTGGCGGGCGTAGCGATCGAGGCTGCGCTCGGCCCAGGCCCAGCCCTCGAGCAGTTGGCTGGGCAGCTCGACCGCGTCCCATTCCACCCCGCTGATGCCGCCTACGCCGGGCAGATCGATGCGGGTCAGCAGGTGATGCAGGCAGTGGCCGAACTCGTGGAACAGGGTGACCACGTCGTCGTGGGTCAGCAGGCTGGGCCGGTCGGCGGCCGGCGGGGCGAAGTTGCAGGTCAGGTAGGCCACGGGGGGCT
The DNA here is from genome assembly GCA_007694885.1 of Wenzhouxiangella sp. GTDB lineage: Bacteria > Pseudomonadota > Gammaproteobacteria > Xanthomonadales > Wenzhouxiangellaceae > Wenzhouxiangella. Next base: position 1,049 of record REEW01000083.1, read on the forward strand.
GGTGCTGGTCGCCGATGACCAGGCGCGAACGACACACGCCCATCCAGGCGCCGCCGGATTTCCGGGCGCGGGCATAGAGGTCCAGGAACATCCCGGCGACCGGCTCGCCGGCGGCGTCCACAACCCGGAAATAGCGCACGTCCGGGTGCCAGGTGTGGACGCTCTCATCGGCCAGAAACTCCAGGCCGAACAGGTCGCGAGCGACCAGGAACAGGCCGTCGAAGACCCGGCCGAGTTCGAACCAGGGCTTGAGCTTTTCCTCGTTGATGCCCAGCGTGCGCTCGCGCAGTTTTTCGCTGTAGTAGGCGATATCCCACGGCGCCAGCGGCGTCTCGGCGCCAAGTTCGGCGGCAAAGCGGTTGAGTTCGGCCAGCTGCTGCCCGGCCTGGTCGCGCGCCCGCCCGGCCAGGTCGAGCAGAAAGCGCTCGACCGATTCCGGGCTGTCGGCCATGCGCTTGGCCAGCCGCATCCGCGCATGGCTGGCGTAGTCGAGCAGACGCGCCTGTTCGTGGCGCAGGCTGAGCATTTCCGCGACCAGTGGCGAGTTGTCGAAGCGGCCGCCGTCGGGTCCGGCATCGGAAGCGCGGGATACGTAGGCGCGATGAAAGCGCTCGCGCAGCGCGCGGTCGTCGGCATGGGTGATGATCGCCCGGTACGCCGGGTAGCTCAGGTTCGCCATCCAGCCAGTCTTGCCGGCCTGGTTTGCCATGCCGGCGAGCAGAGCCAGTTCCCCGGCCGGCAGCCCGGCCAGGTCGGAGGCGTTGTCAAAGGTTTCGCTGTAGGCCTCGGTTGCATCCAGAACGTGATTGCCGAACCGGTTGCCCAGCGACGACAGGCGCAGGCTGATTTCGGCAAAGCGGGCGCGTTCCGGCGCCGGCAGGCCAACGCCGCTGAGACGAAACTCGACCAGTTCATGCCGGATGGTCGCCTGCACGGCGGCCGATTGCTCGCCCAGGTCCGGCCGCCCGGCCAGTTGTTCATAGGCATTGAACAGGGCAGCATTCTGACCGCGTTCGCTGTGAAACCGGGTCAGCGGTTCCAGGCAGGCCTGGTAGGCTTCGCGCCATTCCGGGGTGTTGCAGACGCTGTGCAGGTGCGAAATCGTCGACCAGGTGCGGCTGAGGGCATCGTCGGCCAGGGTCTCGGCTTCGACAACCCCGGCGTAGTCCGGTGCTTCGGTTTGCGCGGCGATGCGTTCGATCAGCTCCCGGTAGGTTTGCAGGCGTTGCTCCAGGGCCGGCAGCGCGTGCTCGGGACCGATGGCATCAAAGCGGGGCAGTCCCGCGTCCAGCAGCGGGTTCGAATCGTCTTGCCTGGTCTTCATGCAGGGGCTGCCAGGCCGACTCGTTCGGGGGATTCGGTCAGTTCTTCGAGCAATTCATCGATCCGCTCGAAGGCTGCCGCCAAGTCTTCAGCTTCCGGCAGCAGGGTGATGCGGAAGTGATTGCGTTGGGCGATGTTGAAGCTGGAGCCCGGCACGACCAGGATGTGTTTCTGTTCCAGCAGTTCGGCGGCGAAGCGGTGGTCGTCGAAGTCCGAAAGGACCCCTGGCTTGATCGACGGAAAAGCATACAGCGCACCCATCGGCGCGACCAGGTCGAGGTAGCGGCTGCGCTCGCAGGCCTCGATGACGGCCCGGCGCGATTCGTACAGGCGGCCCTCGGGGGCGACCAGGTCGGCGATCGACTGATAGCCGCCGAGCGCGGTCTGCACCGCCCACTGGCCCGGCACGTTGGCCGACAGGCGCAGGGCGGCGAGTTTCTCGACCGCCAGCATGTAATCGCCGGCGCGCTCCAGCGCCCCGGTAAAAACGGCCCAGCCGACCCGCCAGCCGCAGGCCCGGTAGACCTTCGACAGGCCGCCGAAGCTCACGCACAAGGTCTCGTTGGCCAGCGGCGCCATCGGCACGAAGCGCGCATCGTCGTAGCAAATGGCGTCGTAGATCTCGTCGCTGAACAGAATCAGATCGTGCTCGGCGGCCAGGTCGGCGAGGGCCTGGAGCACGGCTTCCGGATAGACCGCACCGGTCGGGTTGTTCGGGTTGATCACCACCAGGGCGCGCGTTTTCGGCGTGATCCGTGCCCGGATCGCGTCGATGTCGGGCTGGAATCCCTGGTCGGCCGGGCAGGGATAGTGCACGGCCCGGCCGCCGTTGAGGACGACGGCCGCGGTCCAGAGCGGGTAATCGGGCGCCGGAATCAGCACTTCATCGTCCGGCTCGAGCAGCGACCTGAGGACCAGGTCGACCAGTTCCGAGACACCGTTGCCGATCATGACCTGATCGAACCGGGTTCCGGTCAGGCCGCGCGACTGGAACTGCATGGCCACGGCCTCACGGGCCGGGAAGATGCCGGTCTGAGGCCCATAGGCTTCGCTGTACTTGAGGTTCCGAACCACCGCGCGGCGCATGGTCTCGGGTGTGCGCAGACCGAATGCGCCCGGATTGCCGATGTTCAGGTGCAACACGTCGTTGCCTTCCTGCTCGAGTTCGCGCGCGCGCCGGGCCAGCGCGCCGCGAATTTCGTAGCGCACCTGGTCGATCCTGCTGGCGGGTTTGAACATCGGTGCCATTTTCCGAAGGATAGCGGATTTGGAAAGCGCCCGCGCCGCATTGTTACGGTACTTTGCGGGATGTGCCGGCAACAAGGCGATGAGGACGCTTGATTGTGGCGGCTGAAATACCGACAATAGGAAATCAGGACCACATTCATCCGGATTCAATCATCACCATGACGCTAGATCCCGTTGTCAAGTCTCGAATCGAGCAACAGATTGCCTCGCACGATGTCGTGCTGTACATGAAAGGGACGCCGAAAATGCCGCAGTGCGGGTTTTCGGCGAAGACGGCCGGCATGCTCGACAGCCTGCTGGCCGGTGACTTTGCTGCCTTCAACGTGCTCGAAGACGAGACCGTCCGTGAGGGCATCAAGCAGTTCGGCGACTGGCCGACCATCCCGCAGCTCTACATTCGGGGTGAACTGGTCGGGGGCTGCGACATCGTCACCGAGATGTTCAACGCCGGCGAACTGCACGACATGCTTGGGCTGGAAAAGCCCGATCGCACCCCGCCGGAGATGGAGATCAGCGACACGGCGGCGGCCAAGATCCGCGAATTCCTCGATGCCTATCCGGGCCAGCACCTGCATTTCTCGGTGGCCGCGGACTGGGACGCCAACTTCAATATCGGGCCGCGCCAGGGACACGAGATCGCCGCCGAGGCAGGCGGCATCACCATCCTGATGGACCTGGCCTCGGCCCAGCGCGCTCGCGGCGCCCGGATCGACTGGGTCGAGACGGTCCAGGGCGAGGGCCTGAAGCTGGATCTGCCCGGCGCACCGCCGCCGGTCAAGCAGATGGCGCCGGCGGAGTTGCAGCAGCGCCTCAACGCCGGCGAACGCCTGCTGGTGGTCGATACCCGCTCCGAGGCTGACCGCAACAGCTATCCGCTGGATTTCGCCCGCCCGCTGGACGCCGGGCTGATGGCCGAACTCAAGGACGCCGACCCGGCCTTGCCGCTGGTCTTTGTTTGCAACGTGGGTGTATCCAGCCAGGCCGTGGCCGAGCACTACCGCAAGCAGGGTTTTGCCCAGGTCTACAACCTGGAAGGCGGGGTGCAGGCGCTGCTCGGTTGAGCGGCGCGTAGCGTTGCGTCAGCCCAGGGAGAACTCGGCGACCGCTGGCGCATGGTCCGAGGGCCGCTCCAGACGGCGCGGCTCTATGTCCACGTAACTGGTCGTGCACGCGTCCTTGAGCGCGTCCGAGCAAAGCACCAGGTCGATGCGCAGGCCCAGCCCGCGCCGAAACATCGCGGCGCGATAGTCCCACCAGGAGTACACGCCCTCGGCCTGGTCGAACAGGCGAAAGCTGTCGTTCAGCCCCAGGTCCAGAAGCCGGCCCAGGGCGTCGCGCTCGGGCGTTGAGCACAGGATCTTCTCGCGCCAGGCGTCGGGATCGTGGACGTCACGGTCGTCCGGCGCGATGTTGAAGTCGCCCATGACGATGAGTTTGTCGTGACGCTTCATTTCCGTTTCGATCCATCGCGTCACCGCTTCCAGCCAGCGCAGCTTGTAGGCGAACTTGGCGCTGCCGACTTCCTGGCCGTTGACCACGTACAGATTGATGATGCGGACGCCGTCGATGGTGGCGGCGATCACGCGCTTCTGCTCGTCGTCGAAATCGGGAATCGCGCTGACCGGATCGGCTTGGGGCCCGGTTGAAATCAAGGCCACGCCGTTATAGGTCGGCTGGCCCGAAAAGCTGACCTGGTAACCCAGCTCCCGGAAGGTCTCGATCGGAAATTTCTCGTCGGTGAGCTTGGTTTCCTGCAGGCCGAGCACGTCCGGGCGCTGGTGGTCCATCCACTCCAGCACCTGCGGCAGCCTGACCTTGAGCGAGTTGACGTTCCAGCTGGCGATTTTCACGATTGAGAAGCCTTAGATGGTTGCAAAGCACCGGCCAAGGGTACCGCGAACGGCGGTGATGGATCGTGCCGTCACTCCGCTTCGTCCTCGCTATCCCAGCCGTAGTCGAAGGTGATCTCTTCGCCTTCCTCGATCGCCCGGACCGCGTAAAGATCGGTTCCCCACCAGTCGGCGTTCGGCTCGGCCGAATGATTGAGGAAGCGCATCTCGTTATCGCCGTCGATGCCTTCCCAGCGTTCGCGCCGTTCGTTCCATATCCACAGCACGTGCATGCCGTTTTTTTGCGTCCGGCGTCCGCGGTAGCTGCCGATGTACTCATCGACCTCAATGGCCCGCCGGGCGAACAGGCCACGGCCGTGGATGGGGGATGTGTCGACGCGCGCCATCGGGTTGTCGTCGTAGCGCGAGGCCGAAGCGCGCCCGGTCTTCATGTCGACCCCATCGGTTGCAGACACGCCGGTTCACCGCTGTAGTACAGCCGGCCCGGCTGACGGATGCGTTCGAACCGATGGAGCAGGCTTGAGCGCTGCTGCCGGGCCGCATCGGCGTCGAGCGGATAGAGGTGACGCAGAAGACCGTCCTCGACCACGGTCCAGGCAATCAGGCCCGCATCCGGATCGACTTGTTCGGTCAGGCTGTTTTCCAGCTCCGTGGGTCCGACCGAGTGAATCAGCAGCCGGTGATGCTCGTCCAGGGTGAGGCCCGGTTCGCTCTGCGGGCGCCATGCCAGGCCGTGTTCCGAGGCCAGCAGGGTCAGCGTGCGAAAGGCGCGTTGCCAGAGCGGGTAAGTGTCCGGAGAATCCGGGAAGCGGTCGAACACCAGGAAGGCAATGTCCAGGGTCTGGTCCCGACCGCTCCACTGCGCGTGCAGGCCGGCCGGCAGGTCGAACGTCGCGTCCTGATCGGGCGCGATCAGCGCCTGTTCGATCACCGGCCAGAACGCCGACAGGCCGGCAGCATCGAGCTGGACGTGCTGCAGTGCCATCAGGTCGCTCAAGGTCAGCAACTGCCCGTGCACCGACTGCAGTCCGGTGAACCGCTCGAGCAGGGCGCGCGCCGGCGGATCGACGCTGCCGCGTTCGAACAGCTCGTTTTCCAGGCGCGCTTCCAGGTCCGGGCCATCGTCGGGCCGGGCGCGGAGCATCAGCGGAACCGTCAGAAACTGGCCCCGCGGTGGCTGGTCGGGAGCGGCCAGGCGCTGATCCGGCATCCGGGCGTGGTGCGAACCGATGGCGATCACACGGGCAGCGCCGCCCGAGTCGCGAAGCATGGGCGCGGTGAGATCGGCCAGCGCGGACCACGCCGGCAGTCCCGGGCGGAGCAGTTCGGCGGGCTCCATCAGCGTTCCGGCCGCGGCGAAAATGGCCCCATCGACGGACGGCACCGCGCGCGCCAGGTCGGCGGCCAGCGTCCCGGCCAGTTCACTGGCCTGGTCGCGCGTAAGGGTTCTGTCCCTGACCGAACCCGGCTGAATCTCGAAACCGGCCAGCAGGCGGATATCATGAAGTCTGATTTGCACGGCGACACGAATTGAATGTTGAAGGGATGGCAGCTCTGAATGGACACGAATCTGACCTGGCGCGAGTCTGAGTTCGCAGCGCTCACGACCGCTGAACTGTACTCAATTCTAGCCGCGCGCGTGGAAGTCTTTGTCGTTGAACAGGACTGCCCCTACCAGGACCTTGACGGTCTGGACGCCGATTCCCTGCATCTTTGGGGCTCGGATGCAGGCGGGCGCATGGCGGCCTACGCACGCATCACGCCGCCGGGCACGCGCTTTGCCGAGCCCTCGGTCGGGAGAGTGCTGACCGCGCAGGAGTTCCGCGGCCGCGGCCTGGGGCGTGCCCTGATGCTGCGGGCGATCGAACTGGCCGCTCGCCGCTATCCCCAATCCCCTCTGAGAATTTCCGCCCAGCAGTATCTCGAGGTGTTTTACGCAAGCCTGGGCTTTGAGTTCGTGCGCGGGCCCTATCCGGAAGACGGCATTGCCCACGTCGAAATGCTGCGCTCAGAACATCGAGAACGGTGACTTGCGACCGCCACCGCCACCACCACCACCGCGCCGGCGCCGGCGCATGCGCGACAGCAGGGCCTGTTCCCGGGCTTTCAGGAAATCGCCGCGATTGAGCTCGGCCGGATCCATGCCGCGACGCTTGGCTTCGGCGGTTCGATAGACCACGAAATCCTGGTAAGCGTCGATCTCGGGCTTGAGCTCCCGGCACAGCAATTCGATCATGATGGCATCGTCGAGGTAGCCCAGGCCCGGAATATTGTCTGGAATGAGGTCTTCGGGGTTGTTGAAATAGGCCAGTGCAGCAAGCACGCGGCGCTGGCCGACTTCCTTCATTCCCCAGCCTTCGTCTTCGAGCATGTCGATCAAGAGGTTGATCTGGCTCAGGCGGCTGCCGATATAGTCCGAGCCGACTTTTTCGTCGACTTCGTCCAGCAGTCTGCGCGCGCCGGCAATGATTTCGTCGGAGTTCAGTTTCTGCGAGGTTTCCATGGCCTGCGTGGCCAGCTTGCGGAAATGCTCGAGATCCTTTTCGGTGAAGTCCAGGGTAATGCGTAGGCTCATCGGTGGTGTTCCTTTTGTTCGGGCGTCAGCGCTGCGTAATGGTCAGTGCAACTTGTTGGCCGGGTGGCATCGATAAAAGCGATAGTTTATGCGGCTACGATGAAAAGCGCCACGCAGCAGGCAAAACCCAGTGTCCAGACCAGCGAGCGCAACAGGTGGAGGTCGGCCAGGTAGCAGGCCAGGTAGGCCATCCGACTGGCGACAAAGGTGATTGCAAGGCCGTTGACCCAGTTCTGGTCGGCCGCGGCCAGGTGAGCGATGATGACCGCCGCGGCGAACAGCGGAAAGATTTCGAAACTGTTGGCCTGGGCCCAGACCGCACGCTGGCGGTAGCCGCTGGCCTGCTCATACCAGTCGCGCGGCCTGCGATTGTCGAACCCGGTCGCACCGGCCTTGGCGACGAAAATCGCCAGGTAGGGAATCACGGCGGCCATCAGCACGCACCAGAAGGCAAGGGTCATGGCTTGTGGTCGAGGACATGCATGGGCGGATGATGGCACAGACGCACCTTTACGGCCAGCCCGGGTCGGCGCGAAGCCGTTACACTGCCGGGGTGTTCAGACCATGGAATGAGTCATGCCCCGCGCCCTTGTGCCGTGCCCGTTCGATGAATTCATTGTCCTGACCGAGGTCGCCGAGGGCTGGCGTCTGGCCGACGCGGTCTTTCGCCGCAAGTTCGATCATCCCGCCAACGATTTCGGTCACCACCTGCTGGCCCTGTACGATGGCGGGGATCTCGGCTGGATGCCGGTCAGTTACGTCAAGTACTGGAACGCCGACGGGCTGATGTTCTCCGGAGGTGGCTGCACCGACGGTCGCGTGCTGCGCCGGATGAGCGCCGCGCAGCAGGCCATCGTGCGCGAAGCCGGCGGCGTACTGTTGTGGCTGATGCGCTATGCCGAGCAGCGACTGTGTGCCGACGGCCCCGGCACTTTCGGCTACTGCGGCGACGAACGAGCCTGGGAGGTCTTTGACCAGGTGGGATACGAGCGCACCGACCACCCCCACCTGATCGTTCGCTGGCACAACCGACCCGGCGAAGTCGAGGCGCGGGCGTTGATCCAGCGGGTTGCGGCGCTGGGGCCGTTCTGAGCGTGCGCCCGGAGCCGGCAGCCGGCCGGCGAGCCTTCAGGTGGATGCATCGGCCAGCAAGCGAGCGAATTCCTCCGGGCTGTTCCAGTCGCGCCCGCACACGTAGCGCGGCAGGTGCCAGCGCTCGCTTGAGCGGCTGACGGGGGCCGGTTCGCAGGACAGGGCCGCGTGCAGACCCAGGCCCGCGCCGCGAGCGGGCAGATAGTCACGGCGCAGGTAGTCGCTGGACTGGCCGTAAGGGTAGGCGAAGAAGCGTGGTCTGCGCCCGCTGAGCCGCTCGATCCAGGCGCTGGCCTGGTCGACCTCGATCCGGCATTCGTCCTCGGTCTCGATGGCGCGAAAATCACCCCGGCGGTTGGCGCGCTGCGCGGTGACCTCGAGTACGTCGTGGTTGTGGTCCCAGCTGTGGCTTTCGATGTTCATCAGCCCGGAGCCGTTGGCTTCCCGCCACCAGTGGTCCGGCCAAAGGTCGAGCCCGCCGGTGACCTTGCGGTCCAGTTCTGCCCGCGCCTCGGGAGAGGCGATCACGAACGCGCTGATGACCGGCTCATGACGTTTGTCCAGGCGTTGTTCGACGAGCAGCCGGCGCAGGCGCGGCAGCAGACCCAGCTGAGCCCCGCAGGTCGGGTGCGGAAAGGAGTCGAAGTCCAGGATCGATCCGTCATCGGCGGTCAGGGCAACGGCTCGATCCGGCAGATCGCCTTTGGCCAGCCGTTGGAGGCCGCTTTCCAGGGGCAGAATGGTCCAGCCCAGGCGATCCAGCAGCAACAGGTCTTCGCTGAACGCGATCAGGTCGTTGTCGGCGTAGTGGTTGCCCAACACGTTGACCGAGTGCCAGGTAAGAATGACCAGCCGATCGCTCATGCCGCGCGCCTGAACCGCTAGCGGAACCGGCCGGGCTGCCCGGGCACGGGATGAAGAAACCCGCTGGCCTCGGTTTCCCGCGACCGTCCGCGTTCGTCGATCAGGGTCAATTCGAGCTGCCATGCTGCGCTGACCAGTCCCGGGCGATCCTCGTCGGCCGGGCTGCCGCCTGCTATCTGGTCAAGGACAGCCAGGCCGGGCGCCAGCGCCGGGATCCGCACCCGCACCACCTCGCGGCTGCGCGCGCTGATTTCAATGCCCGGCGTGTGGGCCGTGTCGACCAGCTTCGCCTCGTTGAGGCGCATGTCAATGCCGATGTCGTTCAGGGGAAATGCCCGGTCGTTGACATTGCGAAACGCCAGCAGCAGGGTGATTTCCCCGTTGTGACGAGTCAGGCTGTCGACGCTGACCAGCGGCAGTTCGCCGCGTACCTGGCGCGGGCCGCTGGCGCAGGCGCTGATGCTTATGGCCAGAACGGCGGCGAGAAGCCGGATGAGCCGGTTGTTGATGGAGACTGCATGCATGCGCCCTATCATACGAGACGTTGATCGGCCATGGAGTGCAGCGCGAACATGCTTGAAACCTTTCCCGGATCCATTACGGCGGTCGTTCAGGGCAGCAGTCGCGGCATCGGCCTGAGCCTGGTCCGGCGTTTACTCGATTGCGACCGGGTCGGTCGGGTCATCGCCGGTGCGCGCAAGCCGGCTGCCTCGGAAGCGTTGATGGAACTGGCCGATACACACCGGCAACGCCTGCGACCGGTGGAGCTGGACGTGACCCGGCCCGAGCAGATCGAGGCTCTGGCCGCCAGCCTGGGCGATGAAGGTCTTCGTCCCCGGCTGGTTCTCAACGTCGCCGGGCTGTTGCACGACGGTGCCGACCTGGTACCGGAAAAGCGGCTCGAGGACCTCGATGCGGCCCGGCTGGAGCGCGTCTTCGCGGTCAACGTGCTGGGCCCGGCGCTGATGATGAGGCATTTTCTGCCCCTGATGGAAGGAGACGGCAAGGCGGTTTTTGCCGCTCTTTCGGCGCGCGTGGGCTCGATCGGCGACAACCGGCTCGGCGGCTGGTACGCCTACCGCTCAAGCAAGGCGGCCCTGAACCAGATGCTGCACACCGCCGCCATCGAGGCCCGCCGTCGGTTCAGCAACGTCATTGTCGCCGCGTTGCACCCGGGGACCACCGACACCGGGCTGTCGAAGCCATTCCAGGCCAACGTGCCCGACGACAAGCTGTTCAGCCCCGATTTCGTCGCCGAACGCCTGTTGCAGGTGATCGACGATCTGGACACAAAAGACAGCGGCGGGTTCTTTGCCTGGGATGGACAGGCCATCCCCTGGTAGGTTTTACAGGCCGGGCTTGACGGCGCTGACCACCGCTGTGGCCAGAAACACCAGCAGGCCGGCCAGGTACATCAGCACCGCGCGGTGCCGGGCTTCGGACCGGAAGGCACGCACGCCCAGGACAAGGTAGGCGACCACCAGGCCCAGCTTGAGCCCGAACCACGACCACAACGACCAACCGCTCAGGATCCACAAGGCGAACCCGCTGACCAGCAACAGCGTATCGGCCACGTGCGGCCCGATCCGGAGCAGGGGCCCGTTCAGTGGCCGGTCCATGATCAGGCGAACATGGCCGCGCAGCCCAAAGCCGATGCCGCTGGCCAGGGCGATCAGGATGTGGAGTTTCGTCAACAGCTCGCAGGCACTCATTTACCGTTAGCTCGTTTGATCGACTGGGTCGGAAAATTCTAGCAGCGCGGAACTGAGCCGATGCACGAACGCAACGGGCAGCGCCGGTTTCTGGTAGCTTTGGGGAAAGCGCAGCGTTGAATCGGGAGGGCACCATGCAGCTTGAACGTCTGACCCCCGAGGCCGTCGTCGAGCGCGCCGTCGAGCGCCTGGACGGGCGCATCGTGATGGGTTTGCCGCTGGCGCTGGGCAAGCCCAACCGGATCGTCAACGCCTTCTACGCCAGAGCCCGGAAGGACTCCTCGATCCGGCTCGATATCGTCACCGCCCTGTCGCTGGATATTCCTCAGCCCGGTCACTGGCTGGAGCAACGCATGGCCGGCCCCTTTCTGGAGCGTCATTTCGGTCGGGATTATCCGCGCCTGGACTACCTGCAGGATCTGGCCAGGAACGAGCTGCCGGACAACATCCGCATCATCGAGTTCTACTTTCAGTCCGCTGTTGCGCTCAATCACCCCGTGCGTCAGCGCCGCTACATCTCGTCGAATTACACCCACGTTGCCCGCGACCTCGTCGACCGCGGGGTCAACCTGACCCTGCAGCTGGTCGCCCCTCCGCGGGACGGTCGCCTGAGCCTGTCGAGCAACCCGGACGTCAGCCTGGACCTCAAGCGCCGCCTGGCCGCGCTGCCCGATCGGCGATGTTTCAACATCGGCCAGGTTCACCCGGACCTGCCGTTCATGGCCGGCGATGCCGTAGTCGAGCCGGATTTCTTCGATCTCTTGATCGACACCGATCCCGGGCAGCCGCTGTTCGCGCTGCCGCGCGCGCCGGTCGAGCCCCAGGACCATGCGGTCGGCTTTCACGCCAGCCGCCTGGTCGCCGACGAGGGCACCCTCCAGGTCGGCATCGGCTCCCTGAGCGATGCCCTGATTCATAGCCTGATGCTCCGCCACGGCAACAACGCCGAGTATCGGGGCATCCTGCAGGAACTGGCCCCGGAGCTGACCGCTCTGGACGAGCACGGCGAGTTTTCGGCCGGCCTGTACGGGGCCAGCGAGTTGTTCATGGACGGCTTCATGCATCTCTACCGGGCCGGCATCCTCAAGCGCGAAGTCTTCGACGACATCGAGCTTCAGCGCCGCGCCAGCGCCGGCGAGCGCCTGGCCGAAGCCGGCAGCGGCGTCCTCATGGACGGCGGCTTCTTTCTCGGAAGCGCCGGGTTCTACGAGTTTCTGCGTGAGCTCGACGAGACCGAGTGGCCGCGCTTTCGCATGCATGGCGTGGGTCGCATCAACCAGCTCTACGGCGGCAGCGAGGCGCTGGAGATCGCCCAGCGCAAGCATGCCCGCTTCATCAACATCTGCATGATGGTCACCGCCACCGGGGCGGCGGTGTCCGACGGGCTGGCCGACCACCAGGTGGTGTCCGGCGTCGGCGGCCAATACAACTTCGTGGCCATGGCCCATGCCATGGACGACGGCCGCTCCATCCTGATGCTTCGTTCGGTGCGCGAAAAGGATGGTCGGCGCCAGTCCAACATTGTCTGGGAGTATCCCCACGTCACCATCCCGCGCCACCTGCGCGACGTGGTCGTGACCGAGTACGGCGTGGCCGACCTGCGCGGACGGACCGACGAGGAATGCATTCAGGCGCTGGTGGCGATCATGGACGCCGAGTTCCAGGACGAGCTGGTCGAGCAGGCAAAATCAGCCGGCAAGCTGGCGCGCGACTGGCGCGTCCCTGCGGCCGCACGCCGCAACCGGCCCGAGCGGTTGGCCGAAGTGTTCACCGGCCCGCGCTTCCCGGAATGGCCCTACGGCAGCGATTTCACCGCCACCGAGCTGCGCCTGATCCCGGCGCTGAAGCGCCTCAAGGGTTGGTCGAAGCGGCGTCTCAAGCTGGTCGGCGCGCTCGCCCGTGGGCGCCCGGCAGACTTTCCCGAAGAGTTGGCCCGGCTCGGCCTGGACCGGCCCGCCGGCCTGACCGAAAAAGTCTACGCGCGCCTGGTCGCGGCCGCGCTGGCCGCCTCCGACTGACCGGTCTTTTCGCGACTGCCCAACCAGTCGAACACGGCCGTGACCGTCGTCTCCGGCTCGCGCATCCAGCGATAGTGATCGGCGGGGCCGCTCAGTCCTTCCCGCCGGACCACGCCCTGCACCACTGGTGCCCGGGCCAGCTTGCCGGCCAGCCAGTCCAGCGAGCTTTGGGGCACGAACCAGTCGTCGGCCATGCGCAGGGCCAGGGTGGGGCATTCGAGCCGGGCCAGGCCGGCCTCCAGATCGTCCGACAGCGCGCCAGGCGCGTAGACGCCGCTGCGGCCGCTGGCGGCCCAGTCGCGAATCACGCCGCGCGACTCGCGCCCGGCAAATCCCAGGCTGCGGCCGGGGTAGTGCCCGGCCGCGGCCGAGATCGCCGGCATCCCGAAAAAGATCGCCGGCAAGGCCCAGCGCATCCAACCGGAATAGGCGCGCCAGTAGGGCGCCCCTCCAGCCACGATCAGCAGCCCGGAACAGGCCTGGGGGCGCATGGCGGCCAGCAGGCAGGCGAGCTGCGAGCCCAGGCTGTGGCCCCCGATCAGCAGCTGAGGATGGGTGGCATGGGTCGCCAACTCAGTCAGCGCGGCCTGCAGATCCGCGGCCAGCAATTCCCGGTATCCCCAGTCCACGGCCCGGCTCGCCCGCAGGCTGGAAGACCCGATCCCGCGCCACTCGTGGATGTAGGTTTCGACGCCGCGACCGGCCAGCGCCTGGGCGAAGGGTATGTACTGGCGTGCGCTCAGGCCCATGCCCGGCAGGAACAGCAGGCTGTGACGCGCCTGCCCGGCCGGAACATGGATCAGGTCGAAGCGGTGGTCATCGCTGGTTGCAACGGGTACGACGGGCTGCTGATGGGGCATGCGATCGGATTGGGGAAAGACCTGTGCAGTGTAGCGGCAAGACCGCGGTCTCGCCCGGGCTTGCCTGGGCCAGAACCGGCTTCAATCCCGAAATGTCGGCCTGCGTTTTTCAAGCCGGGCGCGCATCGCCTCGCGCTGGTTGCGCCCCAGCAAAAGGCGCAACTGCAGGCGGCGCTCCAGGCGCAAGGCGCGGCGTTCGGAGCCGTGCCGGGTTCGACGAAACAGCCGCTTGGCGGCGCGGACGGCGTCGGGAGAGCGTTCGGCGAGACCGGCGGCAAAAGTGCGCGCGGCCGCCAGCGGATCGTCTTCGATGCGGGTGAGCAGCTGCAGGCTGAGCGCTTCCCGGGCATCGAACTGGCGTGCGGTCATGGTCAGCTCCATGGCCACATCCACCGCCACCAGGTCGCGCAGGGTGACGCTTGCGCCCATGTCGGGAATCAGGCCCCACTCGATTTCCATGATCGAGAAGCGGCAATCCGGCGTGCTGAAGCGAAAGTCACAGCCCAGGGCCAGCTGCATCCCGCCGCCGAAGCAGTAGCCGTGGGTCACCGCGATCACGGGGATCGGCAGATCCCGCCAGGCCAGGCACATGCGCTGGAAGCGGTTGTCCTTTTTCAACCAGGGCAGGAAGGCGGCCAGGATGCGCCCGGGGCGACGCGTGACGCTGGCAAAGTCCAGGCCGGCGCAAAATGCCGGCCCCTTTCCATGCACAACAACGGCCCGCAGCTGCCGCTGCCGGCCGATCCGGCGGGCGGCCTCGACCAGGCCTTCGATCATCGCCAGGTCCAGGCCGTTGTACTTGTCCGGCCGAGCGAGCGCAACCTCGGCGTGCGAATCGTGGAAATCGAGCAAAACCCGATCGTTGATGAGCGTCATGAATGTCGTCCCGGTAGCTGGTCATTACCTGAAACGATACTGGATCGGGAGGAGCTCCGGTCCATCGGATTTCCGGAGCAGAGACCGCATGGCGAATGTCTGAGGCTGCGGCTTTCGTCAAGCCGTGCCGGCGCCACCGTCGGAGGGACTGTTGAGCCCGCCGGATACGCACGACAGCAAGGGTTCGACTGACTGTACGCCAGCGACCACGCCCGGCGCACGCCGGCAACGCCGAAACAGGTCATGTTGCGCCGGCAACTGCTCGATCTGCATGTACAGCTCGCGCATGTACTCGGCGATGACCCGTTTCCTGCCGTCTTCAGGACTGGCCGCGGCAAGATCTTCGGCCTTCTGTACCTCGATGGCGAGCCGCCAGAGAAATTCGGTTTGGGCAGTCATGATGAGCGTGACCGGAGGCGAAGAGATTCAACGCACAGTCTGACGGAATTCGCCGTCCGATCCCATCGGAGATCGGATCGCCTGCTTGTAGGAAATTTCCTGGTCTGCCTAGGAAATTTCCTACAAGGGAAGCGGTGAGGATGAGCTTCCCGAGACATAGGTAACGGAATGTATCGGAGACATGGGTTACACATTCCGGCATTGGCTGGCGCGGCTCTGGATCACGCTGGAAATCAGCAAACAGGGTTTTTATACTTCCTTCTCGCCGCCGACTTGCCAGGCCCGCCGTTTAGCCAATAAAGGTCGTTCAGCCACAGGAGACCAGCCATGGATGCACTCGCAAAACGGCTCGGGTTGCGCACGGACCCGGTGATTTTCTTCTGGGCGGCGGGGTTGATGATCCTGTTCCTTGCCGCCCTGGTCATCGCACCGGAGCAGATCGGCGATTTCTTTGCCGAGGCGCGGGAGTGGGTGGTGACCAACCTCGGCTGGTTCTTCATCTTCGGCGTCAATTTCTGGCTGATCTTCCTGATCTGGGTCGCGCTGAGCAAATATGGAAACATCCGGCTGGGTCCGAAGGACAGCGCGCCCGAGTATTCCAACGCGTCGTGGTTCACGATGCTGTTTGCCGGTGGCATCGGCACGGTCCTGATGTTCTGGGGTGTGGCGGAGCCGATCCTGCACTTCTCCTCACCGCCCTATGAAACGACCGACCCGCATTCAGTCCAGGCCGCGCGCGAGGCGATGGGCTTTTCGCTCTATCACCTTGGCCTTCACACCTGGACGATTTTCACGTTGCCGGGCCTGGCGTTTGCCTATTTCGTCTATCGCCATGACCTGCCGATCCGGGTCAGCTCGGTCTTCTATCCCTTCCTCAAGGATGGGATCTACGGCCCGGTGGGCAAGTTCATCGACATTGCCGCGATCCTGGGCACGCTGTTCGGGGTGGCGGTGTCGATCGGGCTGGGCACCAGCCAGATCAACGCGGGGCTGAACGAGTTGATGGGGGTGCCGGACAGCACGCTGAGCAAGGTCTTGATCATTACCGTGCTGACGCTGGTGGCCACCACGTCGATCGTCGTCGGCCTCGACAGGGGCGTGAGGGTCCTGTCGAACATCAACATCGGCATGGCAACGGGCCTGATGCTGTTCGTGCTGGTGACCGGATCGACCGTGTTCCTGCTACGCGGCATCATCGAGACGGTGGGCATCTACGCCGCGAACATCTTCCCGATGGCCTTCTGGAACGACATGATGGCGTCCTACACCAAGGATGATGGCTGGGGCTGGCAGGGGAACTGGACGGTCTTCTACTGGGCCTGGACCGTGACCTGGTCGCCGTTCATCGGCATCTTCGTGGCCCGGATATCGAAGGGGCGGACGATCCGCGAATTTGTTCTGGGCGTGCTGCTGGCGCCGTCACTTTTCACGCTGGTGTGGTTCGCGGTCTTCGGCTGGTCGGCGATGCAGATCGACGGCATCGGAGAGGCCGCGCGCGAGGCGCTCGGCGCCAGCGCGGGGCAAATCGCCGAGGCCGTCGAACAGGGCCCCGAGTTCGCCCTGTTCGCCTTTCTGGAGAACTTTCCTGCCACGCAGCTGATCCAGGGCCTCGCGGTGGTGATCGTGGCGATCTTTTTTGCAACCTCGTCGGACTCGGCCTCGCTGGTGGTGGACATGCTCTGCACCGGCGACACCGACCCCGGGCCCACGCGCCAGCGCGTGTTCTGGGGCGTGTCCGAGGGCGCTGTGGCGGCCATGCTGATCGTGCTGGCGGGAGAAGCCGGGCTGACGGCGCTGCAGCAGGTCATCACGGTGGTGGGTCTGCCGATCTTCGTGCTGGTCTTCGCCATGCTGTTCTCCCTTCTCAAGGCGCTGACAACTGAGAATGTGTCGGGCGTGAAAATCGGCCGGCGTCCAACAGCCAAAGAGCTCTGACCCGGCCGTCCGCGGCCGGCCAGCTTCGGAAAGATCCGCGGATTTGCGGGACTGTGCCCGGGAGGGCATCAGTCCTGGTTCCGATCTCAACCCCGAACATCGGGGCACAGAGCCGAAATCGGGCAAAAATCACGCTGAAATCGGCGAGTTTCAAAGCTTGCTTGAGAGGAAAAGCTGAGCCTTTCCGGGTGTTTCTGAAAGGTCAGGCGGATGGTGGGCGATGCTGGGTTCGAACCAGCGACCCCTGCCCCATTTTTAGGGGCGATTTCAACCGATCTGTTGCCCGCCGGCACTGCCGTCGAAGTGTGGCATCTGTGATGGGCAGCTTTTGGCTTCGAACTCCGGCGCCGAAGTCGAATGGTCTCAATGCCATATTTAGGATGCGGGGTAGGGGGTCACTTTATTGCGCTCCTCCGTCATGAGCTGCATCAGCTTCGGATGGACGAACAGCTTCTCGCGCCCCTCCTGTCGTTCTTCGAGAATTCCAATCCGAGCCAGTTCCTTCAGATAGACCGATGCGGTCTGACGCTGGGCAATACCTCGTTCAACCAGCGAGCCAATACGGCAGTAGGGTTGCTCGAAAATGACCTGGATGAGTTCATGGCTGTAGATCTTCGGGAGCCGATGCCTGGCGTAGCGGGAGGTTTCGGTCATCAGTTCCCGAATGGCAGCGATCTTTGCGCAGGTCCACAGTGACACCTGCCGGACCCCTTCGAGCATGAAGAGAATCCAGGCCTCCCATTGGTCGTCACGGGTTACCCCGAGGAGCAGGCGGTAATAGTCTCTCTTGTGCTTGACGATGTACCGGCTCAAGTACAGGATCGGCAAGGTCAGGAGATCGCGCTCGATCAGATACAGGACGTTAAGAATGCGGCCGGTGCGACCGTTGCCGTCTGTGAAAGGGTGAATTGCCTCGAATTGGTAGTGGCCGATGGCCATCTTGATCAGTGGGTCCAGATCATCCTCGGCGTGCAGAAACCGCTCCCAGTTGCCAAGTAGATCCCGCAGCCGGGACTCGGTTTCCGGCGGTGTGTAAATGACTTCGCCGGTCGCCTCGTTGCCGATCAGCGTGCCCGGCACCGATCGAATCGGCATAGGCCGGTTCTTGATCGTGCTGCAGACTTCGACAGCCGTCGCCGTGCATAGAGGGCGAGTACTGAGTTGCTGAAAACCCTCAAAGAGCGCGGTGCGGTAGAGCAGGGCCTCCCGCGTGGCCGGGTCTGCATGATCCTCCCGAGTCGCATGGCGAAACAGTTTGTCGGTGGTGGTCACGATGTTCTCGATCTCGGAGCTGTCACGGGCCTCCAGAATCGGGAGTAGGTTGATGAGTAAGTTGGGATTGGGCAGCAGGTCTCCCGCCTGACGAAGCGCTGCCAGGGCAGCCCGCGCAGGGATGCAGGCCTTGAGCGTTGCCTTGGTCTCGATCTGATCAAGCTCTGGAGGCAGCAAAGGTAGGTGGTTGTAGGGTTGGTCTGCTCGCCAAGACATGTACGTGTTTCTGCAGTTTTTCGACATAATGCCGGAGATGAGAAGCATAATGTCGAAGCGATCGACATGTCAATGAAGTATGTCGACGAAATAGCTAAAATTCGACACCTTCTCCGGATGGGCCTTGACTGGTCGAAGGTTCTGTAATGGCGGTGGTCTTGATTTGCATCGTAAATTAATCGAGCTTTGGACGATTTTTGTGAGTTGACCCGATCCAGCAGAAAGACAGTCAGTCGGGATTTCTCAATGAGTTAGCTCATACAGCCAGTGTCAAAGCTTTAAGCAAACAGTGGGTCAGTTTCGGATGCAACTCAACAGCAGGGGTCACGTCCGATTTCACGGGAGCTCTGTGCCCCTGGGGGCAGGAGTCAAGCTAGGGGTTCGAAGTTTTGAGATTTGGGCACAGGATGGGCACAAAATGGGCACAGAGCCAAAATTGGTCAAAAAATTGCCAATAAATCGAGTGCTTTTTTGCCGTGAATGACAGGAAAATGCTAGTATTTTGAGATGGTTATGACGATGCGAGATGGTGGTGGGCGATGCTGGGTTCGAACCAGCGACCCCTGCCGTGTGAAGACAGTGCTCTCCCGCTGAGCTAATCGCCCTTCTTGTTCCGACCGCGTATCATAATGGTGTTTCGCCTGGCTGGCAAACGGGGCGGGGTCGAATCAAGCGCCGGCGGACTTCCCGGGGTCCGGGCCGGGGCCGGACGGGAGATTGCATGTTGCTTCGTACCGTGATGACGCTGGTCGCCGTCTATGCGGCCTTGTTGCTGCTGTTGTTCGTGTTCCAGTCGCGGCTGGTGTTTTTGCCGCACGTGGGTGGCCGCGACCTGGCCGCCAGCCCGACGCAGGTGGGACTGGACTACCAGGAGGTCTGGCTGGACACGGCCGACGACGAGCGCCTGCACGCCTGGTGGCTGCCGCACCCCGAGGCTCGCGGCGCCCTCCATTTCAGCCACGGGAACGCGGGCAATATTTCGCACCGGCTCGACAGCCTGGCCATTTTCCACGAGCTGGGCCTGAGCGTGCTGATCTACGACTACCGCGGCTACGGCCAAAGCAGCGGCCGGGTTGGCGAGGAAGGCCTGGATCTCGATGCCGAGGCGGCATGGCGCTGGATGGTCGACGAGGCCGATGTGCCACCCGAGCGCATCGTGCTGTTCGGGCGTTCCATGGGCGGGGCCGTGGCCGCCCGCCTGGCCGGCCAGGTCGAGGCCGGTGCCCTGATCCTCGAGTCGACGTTTACTTCCGTGCCGGACATTGCCGGCGAGATCTACTGGTGGCTGCCGGTACGCTGGCTGGCGCGCATCCGGCTCGATGCCCGCGCCGCACTGGCCGATTGCGACCAGCCCACCCTCATCGTCCACAGTCGCGACGACGAAATTGTCCCGTTCAGCCATGCCGAAGGCCTGCTTGAAGCTGCTCCTTCGTCTGCCCGCCTGCTCGAGATTCGTGGTTCGCACAACACCGGCTTCCTGACGTCCGGCGACCTGTATCGCGACGGCCTGGATGAGTTCCTGACCGACCATCTGGACGATTGATTCCGGTCATCAACTCATGCGCCGGCCACGCCGCGCCGCTACCATGGAACGTTAACCGATCTTTTGCATCGAATCTGACGTGAACTGGAAACCATCCATCGCAGCGCTGCTGTCGGTCGGCTTGCTGACCGCCTGCACCCAGGAGACGCCCGACCGCGGCGGCGGCCAGCGCGAGGCCCGCGCCCTTCCGGTCCAGGCGGTCGAGGTTCACCCGCGCGATCTTTCGCGGGTGGTGACGATTTCCAATTCGGTCGAGCCGCTGCGCACGATCCGCCTGGCGGCGCGCACCGAGGGTGTGCTGACCGAAGTGCTGGTCGAGGAAGGCGACACGGTCGCCGAAGACCAGATTCTGGCCCGCATCGACGTGCGCGAGCAGCAGGCCGAACTGGCCCGGGCCCGGGCCCGCCTGCACGAGCGTCAGGCCACGTTCGATCGCTTCGAACAGCTGCGCGAGCGCAATTACGTCGACCTGGCCAGTTATGAATCGGCCCGGGCCGAGCTGGAGGTGGCGGCCACCGAGGTCGAGCTGTGGGAAACCCGGGTCGAGTTCGGCACCGTCACTTCCAGCATCGACGGCACCGTGGTGTCGCGCTACATCGAGCCCGGCGAGGCGATCTCGCGCCATGCGGCCCTGTTCTCGATTGCCGACCTGTCCAGCCTGGTTGTCCGCTTGGGCGTGTCCGAACTCGACGTCGGCAATCTGCGCGTCGGCGATGCGGTGGTGGTCAACGTCGACGCCGTTGGCGACCGCAACCCCCTGTCCGGGGTGATCCGGCGGATCTTCCCGGCTGCCGAGATCGAGAGCCGGCTGATCACGGTGGAAGTCGGCTTGCCGGAGGCGCTCGGCGCCGGGGTGCGCCCCGGGTTTCTGGCCCGTGCCCGGCTTCTGGTCGAGCAGCGCGCGAACGTTCTGGCGGTGCCGGCCGGCTCGGTTGCCGAGTCCGATGGCGAATTTTTCGTCATGGTGGTCAACGGCGATGACCGCCTGGAACGCCGGGTGATCGAGCCCGGCGTGATCCGCGGCGCCTGGCGCGAGATCCTGTCAGGGCTTGGCGAAGGCGATCGGGTCGTTTCGGCCAATCCCCTGGAAATGACGGCCGGCGAGCGCGTGCGCGTGGTCGACCTGATGAGCTGAGGACGCCGATGCGATGAGCAGCCCTGATCGAAACGATCCTCGATCCCTGGATCCGGCCCGCGGAACCCGCTACTACAGTGGCCTGACCCATGCCTCGATCCGGCGGCCGGTGGGCACGCTGGCGATTGCCTCGGTGGTCCTGGTGCTGGGGCTGTTCTTTGTCGACCGGCTGCCGGTCAACCTGCTGCCCGAAGTCGAGTTTCCGTTGATCCGGATCACCGTCAACTATCCCGGAGTGGCGCCCGAGGTCATGGAAGAGCAGGTCACGCGCGTGCTCGAGCGCAGTTTGTCCTCGGTGGAGAACCTGAGCCGGATTTCCAGCCGCGCTTCCGAGGGCCGGACCAACGTCAACCTGATCTTCGAGCACGGGGTGGACCTGGACGTGGCCATGCAGAACGCAGCGCGCCAGCTGGAGGTGGCCAGACAGCGCCTCCCGTCCGACGTCGAACCGCCGCGCCTGCGCAAATGGGATCCGGGGGAATGGGCGATCTGGCGGGCCGGGTTTTCCTCGCCGGTACGACCGCCGCGGGACGTGCGCGACTGGGTCGAACAGCGCCTGTTGCCCCAGCTGCAGTCGATCGAGGGCGTGGCCGCGGTCGAGGCGGCCGGCGGCCAGGTTCGCGAGATCGAAATCGTCGTCGACCAGGACCGGCTGCGCTCCTACGGCCTGTCGCTGCGCGGCGTGGCCGACCAGTTGGCCAGCGAGAACGTCAACGTGGCGGCCGGCAACATCACCTCGCCCCAGTTCGACGTCATGGCGCGCACCGACGGGCGCTTTTCCACGCCCGAAGAAATCGGCGACGTACTGCTGAACGTGCCCGGCAGCTCGCGCCGCATTCGTCTGAGCGAGGTGGCCGACGTGCGCGACGGCTTCCGCGAGCAGCGTCTGTTCGTTCGCCTGGACGGTGTGCCCTCGACCCAGCTGTCGATCTACAAGCTGCCCGAGGCCAACGTGGTCGAGGTCGTCGATGCGGTCAACCGGCGCATGGCCCAGCTCGACAGCTCGGGCTTCATGCCCCCCGACATCGTGTGGCAGGCCACCCGCGACGGCGCTTACTTCGTGCGCGGCTCGGTCCGGGCGGTCTCGACTGCCGCGGTGCTTGGCGCAGTCCTGGCCATGCTGGTGGTCCTGGCCTTCCTGGGCTCGCTGCGCAAGAGCTTCATCATCGGCCTGTCGATCCCGCTGGCCATTCTGTTCACCTTTGTCCTGCTCGGCATGGGCGGTCTGACCCTGAACGTGATCAGCCTGGGTGGCCTGGCCCTGGGCGTGGGCCTGCTGCTGGACAACTCCATCGTCATGCTGGAAAACATTTCTCGCCATCAGGAAAAGATGGGCAAGGAGCCGCAGCAGGCCGCCCATGACGGGGCCGACGAGGTCATGTCGGCGATCACCGCCGGAACCCTGACCAACCTGGCCGCGGTCGCCCCGTTCCTGTTGATCACCGGCATGGCCTCGCTGGTGTTCCGTGAGCTGATCCTGACCATTTCCTTTGCCGTGGTCGCCTCATTGGCCGTGGCCCTGACCCTGGTGCCGATGCTGGCCGCCCAGTTCGGCAAGGTGCGCTTCCGTTCCGGCCTGAATCGCAGCCCGCCGTATCGCCTGTTCAACCGCGGCATCGAGCGCCTGACCCGGCTCTACCGGGCGGTGCTGGGCCGTATCCTGGGCTGGCGCTGGCCGGTGGTGCTGGCCACGGTCGGCCTGTTCGCCGCCAGCCTGACGGTCATCGATCGGCTGGGCAACGAGTTTCTGCCGCAGCTCGACGACGGTCAGGTCAACGTACGCATCAGCTTGCCGCCCGGCACGACCCCGGGGCACACGGATCGCGCCTCGCGTCTGGTCGAGCGAGAGCTCGCCCGAATGCCGCACGTAGAGAGCGTGTTCGCCATCACCGGCGGTCACCTGCAAGGCGGCGTGGTCTCCGAGCGCCCGGGCACGGCGCGCATGGACGTGGTCCTGACCGATGCGGCGGCACGGCCGGACATGCCGGCCGGCCGCTGGGTGGTCGAGGCGCGCGAGCGGCTGGAGGCGCTGGACATTCCCAATGCCCGCATCTGGGTTCGCCCGCCGCGCATTCCGGGTCTGAATTTCGGGGCTACCGGTACCGACATGGATTTGATGATCGTCGGTGAGGATCTGGCCGTACTCCAGGTCCTGGCCCGGGAAATGGTCGACTCGCTCGAGGGTCTGCCGGGCCTGGAAGATCTGGAGGTGGCGCGCGAGGACCGCACCCCGTTGCTGAGCGTGGACGTGGACCGCGAGCGCGCCGCCGCCCTGGGTCTGAACGTGGGCGAGGTGGGGCGGGCGTTGCGTGATGCGGTCACCGGTGCCGTCCCGACGCGCTTTTCGGCCGGCGTCGACGAGTACGATGTGCGCGTGCGCCTGCCGCGCGCGGCCACTGCCGATCCGGAAGAGCTCAGCCAGCTGATCGTGGCGTCGGTCAACGGACGGGTCATTCAGCTCGGCGACGTGGCCGGCTTCAACCTCGGCGACGGACCGGCCCATATCGAACGCGAAAACCAGGTCCGCATCCAGCGCATCACCGGGAATTTCAACACCGAACTCAACGATGCCGGCTCGATCATGGACGAGATTCGAACGCGCGTCGATGATGTCGGCGTGCCCGAAGGTTACGGGCTGATCTTCGGCGGCCAGTTCGAGACCGTGGAGGAAACCGATCGCGAGATGCTCAGCGTCATCCTGCTGGCCGCCTTCCTGGTGTTCGTGGTCCTGGCCGTCCAGTACGAGCGTTTGTCCAACCCGCTGGTGATCATGGCCGCGGCTCCACTGTCGGTGATCGGCGTGATCGCCATCCTGTGGGCGACCGGGACCCCGCTCTCGGCCCCGGCGTTTCTGGGCGTGATCCTGCTGATCGGGATTGTCGTCAACAACGCCATCTTGCTGGTCGAGTACATCGAGCGCGGCCGCCGGCGCGGGTTGAGCGTGGCCGATGCGGTCGTCGAGGCCGGCGGAATCCGCCTGCGCCCGATCCTGATGACCACCCTGACGACGGTGGCCGGCATGATCCCGCTGGCGGTCGGCATGGGCGCTGGCGCCAACCTCATGCAGCCGCTGGCCATTGCCGTCATCGGCGGCCTGCTCAGCGCCATGCTGTTGACCCTGTTTTTGATTCCCTGCCTGTACGTGATGGTGCAGAACGCCAGCGACTGGCTGCTCAAGGCCCTGACCGGCCGCGCCGACGATCGCGGCCGCTCGCAGCAGATCGATCCGGCCGATCCAGAAACCGCCTGAAGGTTCTGAGGCTGGTGGCCGCGACAGGCCACCAGCCGACGCGAGCAGCGCTCAGATGGCAGGCTCCAGGGCCGGCTGCTGCAGCTCGTCGAGCTGTTCCTGCAACTGCCCGATCACGTTCTCCCAGTGGCGCGCCTCGCCAAACCAGGGAAAGGCGGCCGGGAAGGCGGGGTCGTCCCAGCGCCGGGCCAGCCAGGCCTGGTAGTTGAGGATGCGCAGGCTGCGCAAGGCCTCGACCAGGTGCAGTTCGCGCAAGTCGAAGTCGTGAAATCGCCGGTACTCTTCCAGGATCCATCCCAGCTGCAGGGAGCGCTCGTCGCGTTCGCCGGACAACAGCATCCACAGGTCCTGCATGGCCGGCCCGCTCAGGCAGTCGTCCAGGTCGACGAAGTGGGCCTGATCGTCTCGCCACAGGATGTTGCCGGGATGGCAGTCGCCGTGCAGGCGGATGGGACGAACGTCCCCGGCGCGCTGCCAGCAGGCCTCGACGCCTTGCATGACGTGGCCGGCCAGCTCGGAGAAGGCTTGCTCGATGTGCGCCGGCAGCCAGTGTTCGGCCAGCAGATACTCGATCGCTTCCCGACCCATGCGATCCGGGCTCAATGTGATGCGATGCCTGAAGCGACCGGCCGCGCCGACCGCGTGCCAGCGCCCCAGGGTGCGTCCCAGGTAGCGCAGGGTTGGCTCGTCGGCCAGTTCCGGGGCATGGCCGCCACGCCGCACGAACAAGGCCAGGCGATGGCCATGGAAGTGATGCAGGGTGCTGCCGGCGGTGACGATTGGCGCGATGACTGCAAGCCCGGCCTGGCTCAGTTCTTCGGCGAAGCCATGCTCTTCGAGGATGGCGGCATCGGTCCAGCGACCGGGCCGATAGAACTTCGCCACCAGCGGTTCGGCTTCTTCCAGGCCAACCTGCCAAACCCGGTTCTCGTAGCTGTTGAGCGCGAGCAGCCTGCCGTCGGTGCGGTAGCCCAGGGACTCGATCGCGGCCAGAACGATTTCCGGTCCAAGGTCGGAAAAAGGTTGCTGCATGCGCTGCTGCCGTTGGTTCGATGACATGCGGGAAATGCTCGTCGACCGACTCATGCTGCCGTATCATGACGACCAGGGGGGAACGTGGATCAGGTGCCCACCAGGGCATTTCGGCATTGGTTATCAGGCATTGTTGCATGAAAAGTTTCAGTTGGTTGTCCGTTCTTCTGCTGGTGTTGCCGATCGGCCTTTCGGCGTCGGATCGAACGGATGATGACGCAGAGCAGGGACGCGAGCGCGAAGAGCGCCAGGAACGGCTGATGGAGTTGCACTGCCGTGATGAGCTGGATCGTCCGGAAAGCTGGCTGGATCGCAGCCATGCCTACATGAGCCAGCGCCTGTGCGAGCCGGCGGCCTGGTTCGACG
>REEW01000066.1 GCA_007694885.1 Wenzhouxiangella sp.
AGTTGATCTGGAACCGGGCCGTGGCCAGCCAGATGATTCCGGCCGTCTACGACACGGTCAGCGCCGAATTCGACGTCGGCGAACACAGCTTCCGGGCGACCGGGTCGACCCTGATCGAACCCGGCTTCCTGAGCGTCTACCAGGACGCCCAGGCCGCGCAGGACAATCGCCTGCCCGAACTCAACGAGGGCGACAAGGTGGCCCTGGTCGCGGTGCGTCCCGAACAGCACTTCACCGAGCCGCCGCCGCGCTACTCGGAAGCCAGCCTGGTCAAGACGCTGGAAGAGTACGGGATCGGGCGACCGTCGACCTACGCATCCATCATCCAGACCCTGAAAGACCGCGAATACGTGGACCTGGAAAATCGTCGTTTCACGCCGACCGCAACCGGCCGCGTGGTCGCCAAATTCCTCTCCACGCACTTCGATCGCTACGTCGATTACAAATTCACCGCCCGCCTGGAAGACGAACTGGATGCCATATCGCGCGGCGAGCACGACTGGATCCCCTTGCTGCGGGATTTCTGGCAGCCGTTCATCGACCGGGTCCATGAAAAAGACGAGTCAGTCAGCCGCCAGGAAGCCCAGCAGGCGCGCGAGCTCGGCACCGATCCGAAGTCGGGCAAACCGGTCATCGTCCGGCTTGGACGTTTCGGTCCCTTTGCCCAGATCGGCCAGGCCGAAGACGACGAGAAGCCGCTGTTTGCCGGTCTGCGCCCGGGCCAGAAGATGGAAACCATCCAGCTCGACGAGGCGCTGCAGTTGTTCAAGCTGCCGCGCAACCTCGGCGAAACACCACAAGGCGAACCGGTCCAGGCCAACATCGGCCGCTTCGGCCCGTATATCCGCTATGGCACCCGCAACTTCGTCTCGCTCAAAGACATCGATCCGCACGACGTGACCCTGGACCAGGCGCTTGAACTGGTCTCCGAGCACAAGCAGATGCTCAAAGAGCGCATCATCAAGACCTTTGAAGCCGAGGGGATCGAAATCCTCAAAGGCCGCTACGGGCCCTTCGTGACCGACGGCAAACGCAACGCCAGCGTACCCAAGGACGTAGAGCCGGACAGCCTGAACCTGGAAACCTGCCAGAAACTGCTCGCCGAAGCCCCGCCCAAGGGCCGCCGCGGCAAGTTCGGCAAGAAAAAAGCCGGCGGAAAGAAGAAGGCGGCGAAGAAAAAGGCTTCGAAGAAGAAAAAGAAGGTTTAAGGTTAAAGGTTAAAGGGTTCAGGAAATGAAGACCAGAATCAGCCTTGAACCGTAAACCGTAAACCGTAAACCGTAAACCCGACCCCCAACAAACTCCATGCCCAACCCCGCCATCCACCGCGTCGCCACCTACCTGACCGACCTCCAGGACCGCCTGTGTGCGGCCTTCGAGCGCAGTGATGGGCAGGGGGTTTTCCGCGAGGATTCCTGGGATCGGGCCGAAGGCGGCGGTGGTCGGACCCGGGTTCTGGAGGGTGGCAAGGTGTTCGAGAAAGGCGGGGTGAACTACTCGCTGGTGCACGGCAGCGCATTGCCGCCCGCAGCCAGCGCCCGCCGGCCGGAACTGGCCGGGCGCAGTTTCCAGGCCCTGGGTGTGTCGGTGGTGATGCACCCGGTCAATCCCTACGTGCCGACCAGCCACGCCAACGTCCGATTCTTCCTGGCCGAAAAAGAGGGCGCCGACCCGGTCTGGTGGTTCGGCGGCGGGTTTGATCTCACACCCTACTATCCTTACGACGAAGACTGCCGGCACTGGCACCAAACCGCCCACGATCTGTGCCGTCCGTTCGGCCCGGCGGTCTATGCCGAACACAAGCGCTGGTGCGACGAGTATTTTTTCCTCAAGCACCGCAACGAGACCCGCGGTGTCGGCGGCCTGTTCTTCGACGATTTGAACGAATGGGGCTTTGAACGCTGCTTTGCCTACATGCAGGCCGTCGGCAACGGCTACCTGGAGGCCTATCGGCCGATCGTCGAGCGCCGCAAGAACACCCCCTACGGACAGCACGAGGTCCATTTCCAGCGCTACCGGCGCGGCCGCTACGTGGAATTCAACCTGGTCTACGACCGCGGCACCCTGTTCGGCCTGCAGTCGGGCGGCCGGACCGAGTCCATCCTCATGTCGTTACCGCCCGTGGCCCACTGGAAATACGATCATCAGCCCGATGTGGCTTCGGCCGAAGGTCGCCTGGCTGAATACCTCGAGCCACGCGCCTGGATCTGATCCGGGCCGGACGCTTCAGCGTCGACGGCGATGAAAGTCCTGGCGACCCCAGTACAGAATCATCGCCAAACCGAACAGCATGCCGCCGAGGTGGGCGAAATGGGCGATTCCCGGCATGGTTCCGGTCACGCCAAAGATCAGGGTCAGCGCCCCGTAGCCGATCACGAACCACTTGGCCCGCATCGGGATCGGCGGAAACAGCAGCATGATGCGACTGTTCGGGTACATCATCCCGAAAGCCAGAAGCAGACCGAACACCGCACCCGAGGCGCCGATCGTCGGGTAGATTTCCCCGGCAATCTGGGCCACGCCGAGTTGGACCAGGCCCGCTCCGATCATGCAGACGAAATAAAACTGGAGGAAACGGCTTGTTCCCCAGGCACGTTCGATCGGCAGCCCGAACATGTAGAGTGCAAACATGTTGAAAAACAGGTGGGCCAGCCCGCCGTGCAGGAAGCCGTAGCTGATCAGCTGCCAGACCCCGAACCCGGTATTGAGCGTCGTTCCATCGCCAAGATTGATCGTGCCGGGTGTACCCAGCGGCCACAAGGCGAACAGGCGCATGACGTCGGTAAACGCGCTCATCTGAACGAAGTAGGCAACGACGGTGATGATGAGCAACGTGATTGCGGCCGAGGGGCCGCCGCGGCCGGATTGGGGAAAACCGTTCATGGCAACTCCTCCATTGCCTGCAGCAGGCCCTCTTTGCCGTCCAGCGGCGGCCGGCGCTCGGGGAAGGCCGTGCGCAAGTCAGCAATGTCATCTTCGCTCAGGCTCGGCTCCCGATTCGACCAGGCCCGTTCGGTGAAACCCAGCAAGGCAGCGATATCGGCGTCGCTGATGTGCTGCATCGGCGGCATGTAGCCGCGATACGTGCGACCGGCCACCTCGATCTCGCCGCGCAGCCCATAAAGCACGATCAGGGCCAGGGCCTCGGAGGAAAGTTCCATCCACTCCGAACCGGCCAGCGGCGGAAACGTCGGCGGTTTGCCTTGACCCTGGTTGCCGTGACAGGACGCACAGTGGCGCAGGTAAGGCTCCTGGCCCTCGGCCAGTTCCATCGGCGGCTGCTCGCTGCCGCAGGCGCTCAGGCCCAGAACCAGGGCGACCAGAAGAAGGCTGCGGAGACAGGGCGAGGTGGTGAAGCTCCGTTTACAATAACCGCTCATCTAATTTTCTCTAACTCCAGAATTGTGTCGATAACCATCCAGCGCGTCACCGTGTACGCTGCGTCCAGTCAGGCCTTGGCGGCAGACTATATCAATGCCGCGCGTCGGCTGGGTAAAACGCTCGGCGAAGCGAAGCTCACCATTATGTACGGTGGCGGTGGACACGGGTTGATGGGCGCGCTTGCCGATTCCGCCCTGGCGGCTGGTGGAGAAGTACACGGCGTTATTCCAGAGTTCCTGACCCGGGTCGAGGCCGGCCATCCGGGGCTGACCAGTCTGGAGGTGGTCGACGACATGCGAACCCGCAAGGCGCGCATGCTCGAAGCCTCGGATGCCGTGATTGCCCTCCCCGGCGGCTGCGGCACGTTCGAGGAACTGTTCGAGGCCATGACCCTGAAACGTCTGGGCCAGTTCCTCGGGCCGATCATCCTGATCAACACCGGCGGCTACTACGACGGTCTGCTGGACTTCCTCAAACACAGCGTCGACGAGAGGTTCATGAATCGCACCCATCTGAACATGTGGCAAAGCGTGGCCGAACCGGAACAAATCCTGTCCGCGCTCGGAGCGGCGCCGTCCTGGTCGGCCGACGCCATGGCCGAGGCGGCCGTAACCCGGAGTTCCCGATGAGCCATCAGTACAACTTCCAGCGGGTCGGCTTTGCCCAGGGCCTGGGCTGGCTGCCCGCCAGCGCAGAAATGATGCGCCGCGGCTTCAGGCCGCTGGCCGCCATCGCCGCCCTGTGGCTGGGCGTTTCGCTGATCGTGGTGATCCCACTGATCGGCCAGGTCGTCCTCGCCCTGATCACCCCGCTGTTGACCGCCGGGGTTCTGCTGGCCTTCGACCGATTGGGACAGCGTCGGGTGCCCGAACCAACCACCCTGTTTGCCGGATGGCGCGACCCGATGCGCCGCAGCGGGTTGTTGATGCTGGGCGTTGTCGCCATGGCCGGCGGCCTGGCGGCGGCGCTGATCCTGGCGTCCTGGCTGGGGGCCCAGCTTGGCGAAGACCAGCTGGAAGCCGCGCTGCAGTCGCCCGAAGCCCTGGCCGAGGCCCTGACCGGGGTTTCGCTGGCCGGCGGTTTCCTGCTCGCCGGCGCGGTCCTCGGCCTGGTTCTGGCGGGCCTGTACTTCGCCATTCCGCTGATCATGTTCGGCCGCGCGCCAACCCTGACCGCGTTTATCACCAGCATCAAGGCCGTGGTGGCCAACTGGCTGGCTTTCGTCGGTTACCTGATTGCCCTGCTGGCGGTAGTGATCGGGCTGGTCATCATCGTGTTGCTGGTGACCAGCTTTCTGACCCTGGCGCTGGGACCCGTCGGCGCGTTCATCGCCCAGATCCTTCTGCTGCTGGTAGCCATGCTGTTTCAGGTTCTTCAGGCCGGCGCCCAGTACCTGGCCTTCAGCCAGATTTTCGGCTGGTCACCCGGGCTGGAAGAGGAGGATGCTGGCGATGACGACAACGTCGTGATCTGACACCCCGGCCAGCGCAGGACGCTCAGTCTGCCGATTCATCTCCCGACGCCGCCTTGGCCTCGACGGTGCGCCGAAGCATGATCCGGGACATGAAGATGCCCAGTTCATACAAAACCAGAACCGGCAACGCCAGCAAGGTCTGAGAAATCATGTCCGGCGGCGTGATCAGCATGGCCACCAGGAACGCACCGACCACCACGTAGCCGCGCGCCTTGGCCAGCGAATCGGGCGTGGTCAGGCCCAGCGCCACCACCACGATGGTCGCCACCGGCACCTGGAAGGCCAGGCCGAAGGCGATGAACAGGGCGAGGACGAAATCAAGGTAGCGGCTGATGTCGGTCATCACCGCGACACCTTCGGGCGCCATCGACGTGAAGAACGAAAACACCACCGGGAAGACCACAAAGTAGGCAAACGCGCAACCGGCGTAAAACAGCAGGATCGATGCAACGAGCAACGGCCGGGCCAGGCGCTGCTCGTGGCGGTACAGACCCGGTGCGACGAATGCCCAGGCCTGGTAGATCACCGCCGGCATGGCGATCAGCAGCCCCAGGATCAGGACCAGCTTGAAGGGTGCGAAAAACGGCGAGGCGACGTCGATCGCGATCATGCTCGACCCCTCGGGCAAGTGCCGGACCAGCGGCTCGGCCAGGGTCGTGTACAGTCTGCGCGCGAACGGCGCCAGCGCGATCACCACGATGCTGATCGCGATCACCGCCCGGAGCAGGCGCGTGCGCAACTCCAGGAGGTGGTCGATCAGCGAAAGCTCGCGTTTATCCTCCGTCTTTTCGGTCACCTTTCGGCTCCTCGTCCAGACGGAAGGGGGTTTCCAGTTCCTTGCGCGTCTTGGCCGCCGCGTCCATGATGCGACGGTTGTGTTCGTTGTCGAGTTCGGCCTGGAACTCGGACTTGATGTTCTGCCAGGCGCCGCGCACGGTCCGGGTCATCTGCCCGGCGGTGCGGGC
>REEW01000138.1 GCA_007694885.1 Wenzhouxiangella sp.
CAGGACCGGCAGGCCCGTTTCACCGGGCTGCTGCTGGACGCGCGAGCGGCCTTGATCGAGGTCTACGCTGCCGGGCAGTCGGACCAGTCCATGGAGGCGGCGCGCGCGCAGGTGTTTGCCGAACTGCGCGCGGCCGTCCGCGCGCTGGACGAAGACACCGCCGAGCAACGCTACCGCCGCTGGGCCGAGCGCGATCTCAATAACGCCCACCTGGCCCTGGTGGCAACTTATGAAGCGGCGGTGGCCGGATTCTTGCGCCTGCTGGAGGACTGCGGCGGCGATATCGGCTGTTTTCATGACCGCGCGGCCGAGCTGGCTCGGCTCGATCCGAACACGCGCCAACGAATTTTGGGCGATACTGAGTAGTCGCCGTTGCTTGAGAGGAACGGCGAACCATTTTCCTTCGCGTCAGACGCCCCGGACCCGCACTTGTTTCGACGATCTCTTTGTTGCCTGATCCTGACGGCCTGCCTGCTGCAGGCCGGGACCGCCATGGCCCAGGGCATGCTGGTCGACAGCGACCGGCCATTGATGAGCTGCCTGCCGCCAGAGGCGCGCCTGGAACGCATCGAGCCCGAGCGCGGCGAGGACTTGCCCTTGCTGATCGATGCCGAGTATTTCAGCGCCGAGCCGGACCAGCCGATCGTGGCTCGCGACCAGGTGCGGGTGCAGCAGGGTGACCGCCGGCTCGAGACCGATGAGATCGTTTTCGATCGCGCCAGCGGTCGACTGGATCTGCCCGTGCTGCTCCACTACCGCGATGCCTACATCGCCATCCGCGCCGAGAGCGCCTGGATCGACCTGGAGGACTCGCGCGGGCGCTTCCAGACCGTCGGCTACCAGATCGCCGGCTCCGACGGTGCCGGCCAGGCCGTGGTAATCGATCTGCTCAGCCCGACCCGGGCCGAACTGGAGGAATTCGACTTCACCACCTGCGACCCGGCCGACCCTGACTGGCAGCTCAAGGCACGCCAGGTTCGCCTGGACCTGGATCGCGGCCAGGGCGTGGCCCGCCATGCGCGCCTGGAGTTCAAGGGCGTACCCATCCTCTACTCGCCGTGGCTGAGTTTCCCCTTGAGCGACGAGCGCCAGAGCGGGTTTCTGTATCCGCAGTTCGGCTTTTCCAGCGACGATGGTTTTGATCTGCGCGTGCCCTGGTACTGGAACATCGCCCCGAACCAGGACGCGACCTTCACGCCGCGCTGGATCCAGGATCGCGGTGCCATGCTGGCCACCGAGTATCGTTTTCTGACCCCCCGTCAGCGCGGCCAGGCCGACCTCGAGTACCTGCCGTCGGACAACAAGGCCGGGCGCGATCGTTATTACGGTCAGTTCGACTACAGGGCCACGCTTCGGCCCGGCTGGTGGGCTGCGGCGGATCTGCGCCGGGCATCGGATGACGACTACTTCGTTGACCTGGGCGGCGATCTTGCCGACTCGGCGGTCCAGTTCCTGCGCTCGAGCGCGCGCGTGCGCGGCACCGGCCGTTTCTGGACGGCCGATATCCTCGCCGACAACTTCCAGGTTCTCGACGAGGCCGTGGCCCCGGGCGCGGAGCCTTACCGGCGTCTTCCGCGCGTCCGGCTTGATTACGACCGACCGTTGCCGCGCAACCTGGATTTTCGCGCCGACAGCGAACTGGTGTACTTCGATCGCGACCAGGGCGTGACCGGTGGCCGACTGGACCTGTACCCGCGTTTGCGCTGGAATCTGCTCGCGCCCGGCTGGTTCGTGCGGCCCGAGATCGGGCTGCGCCACACCTCGTATCAACTCAGCGGGGCCGAGCAGACCAGCCTCGACCGAACCACGCCGATCGCGAGTTTCGACAGCGGCCTGGTGTTCGAGCGCCCGGTTCGCGACGGCACCCGAATCCAGACCCTGGAGCCGCGCCTGTTTTATCTGTACGTGCCGGAGCGCAGCCAGGACGACATCCCCAGGTTCGATACCGCCGAGCTGACCTTCGGCTTCAGCCAGCTGTTTCATCACAACCGCTTCAGCGGCCCGGACCGGCAGTCCGACGCCAACCAGCTGACCCTGGCGTTGAGCTCGCGCCTGATCGACACCGGGGACGGCCAGTCGCCGCTGGACATGAGCATCGGACAGATCCTGTATTTCAGCGATCTCGAGGTGCAGCTGCCGGGGCAGCCGGCAGACAGCCGCAGCCGCTCGGCGACGGTGGCCGAGGTGAACTGGCGCCCGCGCGCGCGCCTGGCGCTCAGCGCCGGGGTGCAGTACGACAGCATCGAAAATGAAACCGAAGTGGCACAATTCGGTCTGAGCTACCGTGGTCGCGATGCTCGCCAGGTGGCACTCGGCTATCGATTTCGACGCGACCGGCTCGACCAGGTCGATGTCCGGGCACGTTACCCGGTTCGTGAGAACATGAACCTGATCGGACGTCTGAACTATTCGTTCGAGGAAAGTCAGACCCTGGAAGCCATGGGCGGCATCGAATACGAAAGCTGCTGCTGGGCGCTTCGGGTCACGGCCCGCGAGTTCGTTCGCGACCGCGATGCCGAGACGCGCCGGGCCGTGTTCCTCGAGCTGCACCTCAAGGGCCTGGGCAGCCTGGGTCGACGACCGTACCCGCTGTTTTCCGGCCATGGCCGCTAGGCAGCCGAATGTTTCCAAAAGCAATCAAACACAGGATTATTGATGAACACAATCACAACCCGCGCGCTGACCGTGCTGACGCTGCTGGTGCTGTTGCCGGCCCTGGCTTTCGGGCAGGAGCAGCGCCAGGAACTTGACCGCATCGTTGCCCTGGTCGAAGAAGACGTCATCCTGAAAAGCGAGCTCGATGCGGCGATTGCCACCATCGAGATGCAGGTCAGGGCCAGGGGAGAGAATCTGCCGCCCCGCAACGTGATCGAAGAGCAGGTGCTCGAGCGCCTGATCATGACGCGCCTGGAGGTGATTCGGGCCGAGGAAACCGGAATCCGCGCCTCCGATGCCAACGTCGATCAGGCCCTGCAGCAGGTCGCCAGCCAGAACAACCTGACCCTTGGCCAGCTGCGCCAGGCGATCGAGGCCGACGGCTATGATTTCCAGGAATTCCGCCGCCAGCTGCGCGAGGAAATCCTGTCCAGCGAACTGCGCCAGCGTGTTGCCGCCAGCATGGACGACATCACCGAAACCGAGGTCGACATCCTGCTCGCCTCCGGCGGGATCGGCGGGGCTGAATACCACCTGTCCCAGATCATGATCCAGGTGCCCGAGGCGGCCAGCAACGCCGAAGTCGAGGCCGCGCGGGATCGGGCCGAAGAGGTTCGCCAGCGCATTCTCGACGGCATGGACTTTTCCTCGGCGGCGATCACCTTCTCGCAGGCGCCGGACGCGCTGGAGGGCGGCGACGTGGGCTGGCGCCAGGTCAGCACGCTGCCGCCGCTGTTTGCCGACGCGCTCGAACCGCTCGAGCCGGGCGGGATTACCGAGCTGATCCGCTCCCCCGGCGGGTTCCTGATTCTGCGCGTCAACGAGGTGCGCGAGCGCGCCGAAGTCATCGTTCGCGAGTACCGCGCCCGCCACCTGATGGTCGAGCCTTCCGAAATTCTTTCTCTTGATGCGGCCGAATCGCGGGTTCGCGATCTCCACGGCCGAATCCTGGAGGGTGAGGAGTTCGGCGAGCTGGCGCGCCGCTATTCCACCGATGAGTCCTCGGCCAACATCGGCGGGCGCCTGAACTGGTTCCAGTCCGGACAGTACGGCCCGGATCTGCAGTCGCGGCTCGATGCGCTGGAGCCGGGTGAAGTCAGCGAGCCGTTCCGCACCAACATGGGCTGGCACATCGTCAAGCTGGAAGAAACCCGCGAGGCGGATCGAACCCGCGAGGCGATGCGCTCCCAGGCCCGGGAAATGCTCTACCAGCAAAAAGCCGAAGAAGAGATCGAGCGCTTTCTGCGTCAGCTGCGCTCGGAGTCCTACGTCGACATTCGCCTTTGAGTGCGACCCCTGCCCGCCTGCTGCTGACCCCCGGCGAGCCGGCCGGAATCGGCCCGGAACTGGTCTGCCGGCTGGCGGCCGGGCACTCGAATCTGGTTGCCGTGGCCGACCCGGAGCTGCTGGCCCTCACCGCCGAGCGGCTCGAGTTGGAACTGCCCATCCATACCCTGACCCGGCCGGATGAGCCGGTCCGGCCGGGCAGCCTGGGCTGTTTGCCCGTCACCCTGAAAGCCCCGGCCCGGCCCGGGCGACTCGATCCGGCCAACGCCTCCTACGTGATCGAAACCCTGCGCCTGGCGGCCGAGCACTGTCTGGCCGGTACGGCCGCCGGGATGGTGACCGCGCCGGTCCACAAGGGCGTGATCAACGACGCCGGGATCGCGTTCAGCGGCCACACCGAGTTTCTGGCCGAGTGCGCGGGCGTCGATCGGGTGGTGATGATGCTGGTCGCCGGCGATTTGCGCGTCGCGCTGGTCACCACCCATCTTCCCCTGGCGAACGTTCCGGCCGCGATCACCGCAGAGGTCCTCGAGCGCACCCTGGAAATCCTGCATGCCGATTTGCAGCGGCGCTTCGGACTCGAGCGGCCGCGCATGCTCGTTCTCGGGCTGAACCCCCACGCCGGCGAGGGCGGGCACCTGGGCCGTGAGGAAATCGAGGTCATCGAGCCGGTGCTCGACCGGCTGAGAAAAGACGGCATGCATCTGCAGGGCCCGCTGCCGGCCGATACCGCCTTCGTCCCGAGCCGCCTGCAGGGCGCCGATGCCGTCCTGGCGATGTACCACGACCAGGGCCTGCCGGTGCTCAAGTACGCCGGTTTCGGGCGCGCGGTGAACGTGACCCTGGGCCTGCCGTTCGTGCGCACCTCGGTCGATCACGGCACCGCCCTGGATCTGGCCGGCACCGGTCGGGCCGATTCCGGCAGCCTGGCCGAGGCGATTGCGCTGGCCCGCGTGCTGGTCGGCCGCGCCGCCTGAAGTGTCTTCTCCACCGCATCGCCCGCGCAAGCGTTTCGGTCAGCATTTCCTGAAAGACGGCCAGGTGATCGAGCGCCTGGTCCGGGCCATCGCCCCGGAGCCGGATCAGCAGCTGCTGGAGATCGGCCCGGGCGAAGGCGTTCTGACCCGGCCGCTGCTGGCCGCCGGCGCCCGGGTCACGGCGGTGGAACTGGATCGCGACCTCGCCTCGACGCTGGCCGACCGGCTCGGCCGGCCTGCCGGGCTGGAGGTGATTCAAAGCGACATCCTGGACGTGGATCTGTCCGCTGTGGCACCGGACGGGCCGGTGCGCGTGGTCGGCAACCTGCCCTACAACGTTTCCACGCCCATCCTGTTTCACCTGTTCGGACAGCTCGCGCAGGTGGCCGACCTGCATTTCATGCTGCAAAAGGAAGTGGTCGATCGGCTGGTCGCCGACCCGGGCGGGCGCGAGTACGGGCGCCTGTCGGTGATGGCCGGTTTCTTTTGCCGCATGGACTGGTTGTTCGACGTGCCGCCGGAGGCATTCCGGCCGCCGCCCAAGGTCACCTCAGCGGTTATCCGGCTGAAACCCCGGGCGCACGGCGAGTGCGAGCGCCGGCTGCTGCCGGCGCTGGAACAGGTGGTTCGTCAGGCCTTCGGCCAGCGCCGCAAGACCCTGCGCAACAGCCTGCGTGTGCTGATGGATGAGGCCGCAATTGCCGCGGCCGGCGTGGATCCGGGCCTGCGTCCCGAGCGCTTGTCGCTGGACCAATTCCTGCGCCTGGCAGAGGCGCTGCGGCCGTAGTCACCACTCGAAAATCTTCCAGTGGGCCGGGCGCACCGGCTCCATGTGCTCGTGG
>REEW01000020.1 GCA_007694885.1 Wenzhouxiangella sp.
GACAAACCTGCCGAAGTCAATCGACCCGCTCGACGCGGTCGCCGGAGCCCAGCGAAATGCGGCGACCGTCGACGGTGCGGAATTCGCGGTCACCCAGGTGCTTGCGCCGGACCTGGTAGACGGTGCGCGAGCCGGAGGCCGGGTCGACCACCTCGACACGCAGGATCTCGTTGGCGTGCTGGTAGCGGAACCAGGTTACCCCGGCCGTGGACAGGATGACGATGCCGGCAAAGATGAAGCCGACGATCGCGGTCGAGGATCGATACCAGGCCTCCTCTTCGGCGCTCTGCGCTGGCTGCTGCGCGCGCGCAACCGAGCGCGCGCGCTTGATGCGCGCCACCACGATGACGACTGCCGCGACGAGCAAAGTGATCAGGAGTTCTCTGAGCATGCGCTGTGGAGAATAGCAGCAAGGAGCGCCGATGGGCGGCTCAGCGCCGCGCAATCAGCGCCGCCCGACGCGGCCGGGGCAAACCCTCGATGGTCAGGTCCGGGCGATCGCGGTCCAGCGCGTCGGCCAGAGAGTGAAACGGCATCCATTCGGTTGTTCGCTGCTCCTGGCTGGTGGTGACAGAAACATCGAGGCAGCGGGGGTCGCGGAAACCGGCCTGCTGCAGCCACGCCAGCAGGCTGGCCACGGTCGGCAGCGCGTGCACGTTGCCCATGCCGGCGTACCGCCCGGGCGGCACCATGACTTCCTCCCGATCGCCGGGTAGAACCAGAGTCTCCAGCACCAGCAGGCCCCGGGGACGCAGGCGCCGGCCAAGCTCTGCCAGATGGCCGGCCGGGTCGCGGCGGTGATACAGCACGCCCATGGAAAACACCGCATCGAAGTCGGAAAGTGCGGCCGGCATTTCTTCCAGGCGCATGGCCAGGAGGTAGTTTTCCGCCGCTCCGGCCAGGCGGCGAATCATCGCGTGTTGCATCACGAACAGCTGGGTCGGGTCGCAGCCGAGCACGAAATCCGCCCCTGCCTGCAGCATCCGCCAGCCGAAGTAGCCGTTGCCGGCCCCTACATCCAGGACCCGGGCGCCGCTCAAGTCGATGTGGGGAGCGATCCGGCGCCACTTCCAGTCCGAACGCCACTCCGTATCGATGGCCACGCCAGCCAGGCATAGCGGTCCCTTGCGCCAGGGGATCAGTTCCCTGAGCAATCGAGTCAGCGCGGCGGCCTCCGAGCGCCGGGTTCCGGCATGGAGCCGGCCATCTTCCACAAACCAGCCGCCGGAGTCCGACGGCAGCGAGGCCAGGGCAGTGCTCCAGCGGGCGAAATCGCCGTGCCGGGTCAGGTTCTGTTCGTGGACGGCAACGACCGGGCGGCTGTGGTCGGCCCCGAAATTCCGCGTCAGGGCCGACTGCAGAACCGCTTGATCCGGAACCACCGGTGCTGGCATCGCAAAAGTCGTGGTCAGGCCAGGGCGGCCAGCGCCGATTGCAGGGACGGGTACCGGCTGGCCCCGGCCGGCTTGTGCTCGGCCACGGCCAGGGCCCGCCCACCGCACTGGATCACGCTTTCCAGCAGAGTGGAGTCGCTCCCCACCACGGTCAACTCGGCCGGCTCGACCCGATACCGCCCGGCAAGCTCGACCAGTTCGTTCAGGCGGGCCTGGCGGCGCGCGAACAGACCGACGCTGACATAGAGGGTGCCGTCGAGTTCTGCACCGGCGCGGACAACGGCCTGGTGCAGGGCCTGCTGCAGGCCGAGATCTTCGTCCATCGAGTTGCGGGTCGGACGCCAGCGCGCCGGCTGCCGGGCCAGCACCAGCACGCGCTTTCCAACGCGCTGAAAGGCCACCAGCTCGCCGATGCGGTCGCCGTCGGGCAGCCGCTGGCCATCCAGCAGCAGGCCGCGCTGGACCAGTACCGGCGCGCCCTGCACCGTCATCAGCGACCGAGTCTGGCCACGTCGGCCACGCGCAGGAACTGCGCGCGCAGGCGCTTGAGCAGGCTCAGACGATGCCGCCGAAGCTGCTCGTCATCGCACATCACCATGACCTCGTCGAAGAAGCGATCGACCGGTTCGCGCAGGGCTGCCAGACGGGCCAGGGCCAACGAGTAGTCGTGCTGCTCCAGAGCCGCATCCAGATCGTGGACGGCCTCGTCCACGGCCTCGGCCAGGTCCCGCTCTGCCGACTCGACCAGGGCCGCGCGGTCGAATTCGCCCGGCACTTCCGTATCGGCCTGCTTGAGCAGGTTGGCGATGCGTTTGTTGGCGGCAATCAGGCTGTCGGCCATGGGGTCGTCGGCAAAATCCTGGACGGCGCGGGCCCGGTCCAGGAAGTCAGCCACGACCCGGCTCTGAACGGCCAGAACGGCAACGGCGGTATTGGTCTCGATGCCGGAGTCGGCTGCATGCGAACGCAGGCGTTCGAGCAGGAATTCCTCGACTTCACCGAGCAAGGCCAGTTCCACCGGAACGGTTTCAGCCAGCTCGGCGGCCAAGTGATCAGCGGCCAGTTCGATCAGCTTGCTCAGCGAAACCCCGGCCCTGGCGTCGTCGAGAATACGAATCACGCCCAGCGCCGCGCGCCGCAGCGCAAACGGGTCCTTGCCGCCCCTGGGTTTCTGGCCGGCGGCAAAGACCCCGACCAGGGTGTCGAGACGGTCGGCCAGGGCCAGGGCCCGACCGGCGGCGTCGGCCGGCAGCGCATCGCCGGCGTGGCGCGGCAGGTAGTGACTTTCGATTGCCGCAGCCACCGCGTCCGGCTCACCGTCGGCCAGGGCGTAGTAGCGCCCCATGATTCCCTGCAGCTCCGGGAACTCGCCGACCATTTCGGTGACCAGGTCGCACTTGCTCAGCAACGCGGCGCGTGCGGTCACGGAGCGATCGGCGCCCAGCAAGTCGGCATAATCTGCAGCCAGCGCCTGCAAGCGCCGGGACTTGGCCCCGACCGAACCCAGCTTTTCCTGGAACTTGATGCCGTCCAGGCGCGGCAGGCGCTGCTCCAGCGTTTCGCGCCGATCCTGGTCGAAGAAGAAACGGGCATCGGCCAGGCGCGGCCGGATGACCCGCTCGAAACCGGCCGTCATCGCGCCCATGTTGCGGCTTTCGATGTTGGCCACGGCGATGAAGCGCGCCGCCAGCCGGCCGTCGGCGTGGCGCAGCGGGAAGCACTTCTGATGCTGTTCCATGGATGAAATCAACGCCTCGGCGGGCACCTCGAGGAAACGCTCATCGAAGCTGCCGATGACCGGGACCGGCCATTCGGTCAAACCCGCGACTTCGTCAAGCAGGGACTCCTCGATTCGCACTTCCAGGCCGGCGCCGCGGGCCAGGGTCTCGGCACCGGCGCGGATGGCACGCCGGCGCTTTTTGGGGTCGACCTGAACGTAGGCCTGCTTCAGCGTACCGGCATAGGCGTGGGCTTCGGCCACCGGGTGGGCGCCCGGGGCGTGGATGCGGTGGCCCTGGGTTTGGCGGCCGGACTCGAGGCCGAAGGCGCTCACCGGCACCACCTCCTCACCATGCAGAACCAGCAGCCAGCGAACCGGCCGCAGGAACCGCTCCGGGCGATCCGACCAGCGCATACTGCGGGCACCGGCCATGGCCTTGACCGTGGCATCGAGCATGTCCGGCAGCAGTTCAGCCAGCGCCTGGCCGGGCTGCCGGACCCTGGCAAACAACCACCGGCCCTGCTCGTTTTCCAGCCGCTCGAGCTGATCGACCGGCACGCCGACACTGCGCGCAAAGCCTTCGGCCGCTCGCGTTGGCTGACCGTCGGCATCGAATGCGGCGCGTTCGGCCGGGCCCTTGCGCTCGAGCTCGCGGTCGGCCTGGCCCGGCAACACCCCGTCGATGATCACGGCCAGTCGGCGCGGCGTGCCCAGCAGGGTCGGCGGCGTTTCTTGGCCGAGCAGCCCGGCGTC
This sequence comes from Wenzhouxiangella sp., assembly GCA_007694885.1. Classification (GTDB taxonomy): domain Bacteria; phylum Pseudomonadota; class Gammaproteobacteria; order Xanthomonadales; family Wenzhouxiangellaceae; genus Wenzhouxiangella. Next base: position 3,868 of record REEW01000020.1, read on the forward strand.
TTTGAGGCGGCTGTGCAGGCCCTCGCCGAGCAGTTTGAGCTGATTGCCCAACTGGCGGGCCGGCAGTTCCTCGCAGCCCAGTTCAATCAGCAGTGGTTTGGCGGTCTGGCTGGGTGAGGTCATACGGCCTCCTCTGCCCGCTTGAGCCCGGGAAAGCCGAGTGCTTGACGGCGCGCGAAGTAGGCCTCGGCCACCAGCCGGGAAAGGTCACGCACCCGCAGAATGAAACGCTGGCGTTCGGTCACCGAAATGGCCTGGCGGGCATCGAGCAGGTTGAACGTGTGGGACGCCTTGAGAACCTGGTCGTAGGCCGGCAGGGGCAAGTCGGCTGCGACCAGGGATCGAGCCTGCTCCTCGCAGGTATCGAACCAGGAAAACAGGCTTTCGGTGTCGGCACGCTCGAAGTTGTAGGCCGACTGCTCGACCTCGTTTTGATGGTAGACGTCGCGATAGGTGACCGTCCCGAAAGGCCCTTCGGTCCAGACCAGGTCGAACACGCTTTCCACGCCCTGGAGGTACATCGCCAGGCGCTCCAGACCATAGGTGATCTCGCCCATGACCGGTTTGCATTCCATCCCGCCGGCCTGCTGAAAGTAGGTGAACTGGGTGACCTCCATACCGTTGAGCCAGACCTCCCAGCCCAGGCCCCAGGCGCCAAGCGTCGGTGATTCCCAGTTGTCTTCGACAAAGCGGATGTCGTGGACTTTCGGGTCGATCCCGACCGCGTCCAGCGAACCCAGGTAGAGCTCCTGAAAATCCAGCGGCGAGGGTTTCATCACGACCTGGTACTGGTAGTAATGCTGGAGCCGGTTCGGATTCTCGCCATAGCGTCCGTCCGTGGGTCGGCGGCATGGCTGGATGTAGGCGGCATTCCACGGCTCCGGACCAATCGATCGAAGAAAGGTGGCGGGGTGAAAGGTGCCGGCACCCACTTCCAGATCCAGCGGGGCGGTCAGTACGCAGCCCTGGTCTGCCCAGTACTGGTCCAGCGTGCGAATGAAGTCCTGAAAATTCACGAGAGTTTTTCGCGCTGCAGCGCTTTCGACAAGGCCAGTCGGCAGTATAACGGGCGCGGCCGGCACGCATTGGCCCGGGCCGACCGCGGCGAGCTGCCCTTTTTTGCCCTCCGGGCGCATATCATGGAGCGCATGCCAAAACCATCGCTGCTGATCATCAAGACCGGTTCCAGCGTTCGAGAGGCCGGCGAGCGCTTCGGCGACTTCGACCAGTGGTTCGTCAACAGCATCGGGCCGGAACGTTTCGAATTCCGCGTCGTCAGCGTTCACCAGGGCGAACGCCTACCCGAACACCAGGACGGCCTGGCCGGCGCCATCATCACCGGCTCGCCGGCCATGGTTTCGCACCGGCACGAGTGGTCGGAAACCAGCGCCGCCTGGCTGGCCGAAGCGCATGCCGATGGTCTGCCCATGCTCGGTGTCTGCTACGGCCATCAACTGCTGGCCCATGCCCTGGGTGGACGAGTCGGCCCCAACCCGCATGGTCGCCGTATGGGCTCGCTGGAAGTCGAAATCGTCGACCGCGATGACAGTCTGCTCGGCTCGTTTGCGCCGACGCGGTTTTTTCAGAGCACCCACGTTGAAGCCGTGCTCGAGCCGCCGAAACAGGCGCGCGTCATCGCTCGTGGCGAAGGCGATGACCATCACGCCCTGTACTTCGGCAATTCCAGCTGGGGCCTGCAGTTTCATCCCGAATTCGACGTCGACATCATGGATTGCTACATCCGCTCCCGACGCTCGGTGCTGACCGGTGAAGGAATCTACGCCGACCGGGTGCTCGACTCGCTGCGGCCGACCCCGGAAGGCAAAAAGGTCCTGCAGCGCTTTGCCGAGCTGGTCGAACAGACCGG
>REEW01000143.1 GCA_007694885.1 Wenzhouxiangella sp.
CTCAGGCTGCAGCCTTTCCTTCCAGTTCCAGTACCTCGGGCGTGACCTGGATGATGGCGTGTCGAACTTCCTTGTCCAGAATCAAACGCGCATCGCGGGCAAACTGCTGCAGGTGACGGTCGAAGACCAGGCGGCCCTGGTCGTCGCGGCCCAGGATTCCGCTTTCGCTCAATGACTGGATGAACAGTTTGAACAGGGTTCGATCGTAAAACTCGGGTGCTTCGAACTCATGCAGCAGCGAGATGCGCTGGGCCGACAGGATGCACAGCTGCTCGAGCTGCTGGCGGGTCAGGTTCCCCGAACCGTTCTTGGCCAGGACCGAAACCGTGATGAAATAGCGCTCGAAGGTCTGGACCATGCTGTTGGCCAGCAAGCGCAGGTAGTACGTTTCATCGCTGCCTCCCGGGCCGCGCTGGAGCCGGTCACCGGACTGGCGCAGCAGGCCCATGTCGATCAGCGCATCGGTACAGCGATCCACCACCGGGCCCAGCTGTTCCGGATCCCAGGGCAGGAACAGCTCGCGTCGGAGAAACGGATAAACGGTGGCCGTCAGACGGTGCAGACGCGTGCGATGGATGCGCTGGACGTTGAGAAAGCAGCAGGCGATCCAGGCCGTCATGGCCATCAGGTGGGAAACGTTGTTGCGGAAATAAGTCAGCAGCACTGCGGTGGTCGCGTCGGTTCGAATGATGCTGCCGAGACGATGGACGTGGCGCTCGATCAGCCCCATCTCCAGGCCGTACTCGATGATCTGCCCGGATTCCAGTTCGGTCACGCTGATCCGGTCGGAATAGGCGGTGTGCTTGATGATGGCCTGCAGCAGGTCGAGCATTCTGACCAGGTCGTCCTCGTCCAGGGCGTGTTTGCGGCTCGCGAGCAGGGCGATTGCGAGCAGATTGACCGGATTGACGTGGGCGGCGCGGTTGATGTTGACCATGATGCGCTCGGCCAGGTCGTCGACCATGGACGGAAGCCAGCTCGGCTTGCTGTCGAGCGAGTAATTGGTCTGGTCCCATTGCGGGTCATGCTCGCCGAGGACTTCATCCAGCACGATCGGTTCTCCGAAGCTGACCGTCACCTCCCCGTAGTTCTTGCGCACGATGTTGATCACGTTCCGGAAATCCGAAAGTGATTCCGGCTTCTTCTGCTGTCCGGACAGTTCGGAAATATAGGAATTGCCTTCGGCCAGGCGCTCGTAGCCGATGTAGACCGGCTGGAACAGTACCGGCCGGTTGCGATAGCGCAGGTAGGCACGCACCGTGATCGTCAGCATGCCCAGGCGCGGCGGCAGCAGGCGCCCGGTGCGCGAGCGGGTTCCTTCGATGAAATACTCCAGCGCCACGCCCCGGCTCAGGATCAGCGACACGTACTGGTTGAACACTGCCGCATACAGAGGTTGGGAACGAAACGAGCGCCGCAGGAAGAATGCCCCGCCACGGCGCAGCAGGGGCCCGATCAGGGGCAGGTTGAGATTGACGCCGGCAGCGATGTGCGGCGGCACGAAGCCACGATAGTAGAGCAGATAGCTGACCAGCAGATAGTCGATATGGCTGCGATGGCAGGGTACGTAGACCACCTCGTAGCCGGGTGAGACTTCACGAAAGCTTCTGAAATGCTTGACTTCCACGCCACGGTAGATCCGGTTCCAGAACCAACTCAGCAGCCGGTCAGCGATGCGCACCAGGGTGTAGGAGTAGTCGGCCGCGATCTCGCGCGTGTAGCCGCGGGCGATGTTCTCGGCCCGGTCGTGATCGATGCCGTCGCGACGGGCCTTGGCGTCAATGGCCAGCTGAACCGCCTCGCTCTTGATGACCTTTTCGACCAGGGTTCGGCGGTGCGAGCGATCCGGACCGATGGCGGCGGTGCGCACGCGCTTGAAATGCACCCTCAGAATGCGGCTCAGCTTGGCCAGCGCCTGCGAGTTCCCGCCGGTTTCGGCGAACAGTCGGTCCAGGTCGATGGGCTGGCCGAACTGAACCAGGGTGTCGCGGCCGTTGATGAGGGTAGTGAACAGTCGCCGCAGGCGACCGCCCAGGTCCCAGTTTTCCGAAAAAAGGACCTTGAAGAAGCCGGCCTCGTTATCGGGTGCCCGACCGATCAGAACCGTCACCGGAACGATCTGGATGCCGGTCTGATCGCGGCCGTCGGCCAGGCCCACGAGCTCGCGCAGGATGGCCGAGTGCCGGCGTCTCTCCAGGCTGCGTACGAACAGACCGCGGTAGCGCCGGTCGGCACCGTAAGAACGTTTCAGGTGGATGTCGTCGGCGCGAAAACCACGTGCCGGAGGATGCCAGCCCTGTTCCCGGCACAATTGTTCGGTGATCAGCAGCGAGGTCAGCGCATAGGTATCGAGTACATAGAAGGTCGGTCGATCGGGATCCAGCTCGAGTTCGCCCAGGTCCTCGGGTACGACTTTGGCCCGGATCCAGAGGTGGAGCAGCCAGCGCAGCAAGCCCAGCCAGATCATATACAGGTTGACGCGCAATCGGCGCAGTCGGCTGGGCATGGGCATGGACAAGGGTTCCGAAAATCCTCCGGCAGTTTACCACCCGCCTAACGGCAGCCGCCATGCACTGCGGCGCTGTGCCGAGCCGGTCACCGGCGCGATTCGCGCAAAAAAAAGGGCGCACCGCAGATTGACGGGGCGCCCCGAGCCGGCTCTCGCCGGTGGCTTGGCTTGTGCCTTGTTCCGGCACGATGTTGTTGATTGCTTGGCGAGAAATACAGTGCGATGTAATCCTCACCAAGAATAGTAAGTTAAACGATTGATTTTATCAAGTGATTTATGTAGTTCATATAATCATATGAAAAACCTACTTATTTCTTCCTGAATCCTGCCTGCAGCGTCGGCCGGGTTCGCGGCATCCCGGATTGGGCGACCGACGACGATGTAGTCGGCGCCGGCCGCGAAAGCCTGTCCGGCCGACAGCGTGCGTTTCTGGTCGCCGGCACCAACCTCGCGATTGTCCACGGGTCGAATGCCGGGGCAGACGACGACCAGCGCCGAATCGGCCTGGTTGCGCAAGGCGCGCGCCTCCAGTCCGGAAGAAACCACGCCGACACAGCCCAGGGCCAGCGCCCGGCGGGCCCGCGACAGGACCAGCGCCTCGACGTCGCAGGCAAAGCCGAGGTCGTCGAGATCACCACGATCCAGGCTGGTCAGTGCCGTAACCGCCAGAATGCCGGTCGATCCGCTTTCGGCCACGGCCGCCTCCAGCATCGCGTCGTTGCCGTGCACGGTCAGAAAATCGACCTCGTGCCGGGCGAGTTGGGCCACGGCGCGGCCCACGGTGGCGGGGATATCGAACAGCTTCAGATCGGCAAAAACGCGCTTGCCGCGCCGCTTCAGTTCAGCAGCCAGGTCGAAATAAGCACCGCTGAGAAACAACTCCAGGCCGAGCTTGTAGAACAGCACGGACTCGTCGAGCTGGTCAATCAGTCGCAGGGCTCGATCCCGATCGGGTACATCCAGCGCAAAAATCAGGCGTTCGCGATCGGGGATGGGTTTGTGCCATGGGGTAGAAGTCATCGAACAGCCTCTTGTCGAAAGAATGATCGGTCGTCCGGGCCGTGCTGCACCGGTTTAGCTGACCCGTTCCAGGTTGGCGTACGCAAGAACCAGCCACTTGCTGCCGGCATCTTCGAAATTGACCTGAATACGCGCGTTGGGCCCCTGGCCTTCCAGGCTGACCACGGTGCCGAAACCGAACCGCGCGTGACGCACGCTACAGCCCAGGCGCAGACCGCCGGCCTCGCCCTGCGGACCGCTGTCGGACCGACTCGACGCTGGCGTGACCCGGAACCCGGATCGAATCGACTCGATCAAGGCGTCGGGAATTTCGGCAATGAAGCGCGACGGGCGCGAAAAATTGGTCTGGCCATAGGTCTGGCGCGACTCGGCGTGGGTGATGAAGAGGCGCTGCATGGCACGCGTCATGCCGACGTAGCACAGACGGCGCTCCTCGGCCAGACGGCCGGGCTCTTCAATGGATCTCTGGTGCGGAAACAGGCCTTCTTCCATCCCGGCCAGAAACACCAGCGGAAACTCCAGGCCCTTGGCCGAATGCAGGGTCATCAGCTGAACGCAGTCCTGCCAGCGCTCGCCCTGGTGCTCGCCGGCCTCTAGCGCGGCCTGCGACAAAAACGAGGCCATCGGGCTCAGGCCGGCCTGCTCGTCCTCGAAGGGCTGGTGGAAACTGTCGGCGGCCCGGACCAGTTCGGCCAGGTTTTCTTCGCGTGCCTCGGCCCGGTCGGCCGGCTCCCGGCTCTGGTACCAGGCGACCAGTTCGGATTGCCGGACCACGGCGTCGGCGGTTTCGGCCAGGCTGGCCGACCCGGTCGCCTCGGTGAGCGTATCGATCAGCTGCAAAAAGCTGCGCACGGCGTTGGCCGCGCGCGCGCTCAGGCCGCCCTGGGCGACCAGTTCGGTCGCCGCCTGGCCCAGCGACTGACCGTGGCTGCCGGCATGGGTCCGAATCTGGGCCACGGTGCGTTCGCCAATGCCCCGGGCCGGCACATTGATGACGCGCTCAAAAGCGGTGTCATCGTGCGGGTTGTGAAGCAGGCGCAGGTAGGCCATGGCATCCCTGATTTCGGCGCGCTCGAAGAAACGCAGGCCGCCATAGACCCGGTACGGGATGTCTTCGCGCAACAGAACCTGTTCGAACAGGCGCGACTGGGCGTTGGACCGGTACAGCACCGCGCAGTCCGACGGGCGTCCGCCCTGGCCGATCCACTCCTGGATGCGCGCGATCACGAACTCGGCTTCTTCCTCGGCATTGAAGGCCGAGAACAGCCGGATCGGCTCGCCCTCTTCGCCTTCGGTCCAGAGGTTTTTGCCCATGCGGTCGTCATTGTGATCGATGACCCGGTTGGCGGCCTCGAGGATCGTGCGGGTGGAGCGGTAGTTCTGCTCCAGGCGAATGACCTCGGGGTGGAAATCGCGATCGAAGTGGGCAACGTTCTCGACCCGGGCGCCGCGCCAGCCGTAAATCGACTGGTCGTCGTCACCGACCACGAACAGGCGATTGGCGTTCCCGGCCAGCAGGCGGACCAGGGCGTACTGCAATGTATTGGTGTCCTGGAATTCGTCGACCAGGATGTGGCCGAAACGGCTCTGGTAATGCGCCCGGCGCTCGGGTTGGTCGCGCAGCAGCTCAACCGTGCGCAACAGCAGTTCGGCAAAGTCGACCAGGCCGGAGCGCTCGCAATAGTCCTGGTAGCGCCGGTAGATGTCGACCTGGCGCGCCTGGAAGTTGCGATCGTAGTGTTCGATCTGTTCCGGTCGCCGGCCTTCGTCCTTGTGCTGGTTGATGAAGCCCTGCACCTGGCGTGGCGGATGCTCGCCCTCGTCGAGCTCCATGTCGCGGATCACCCGGCGCACCAGTCGGTACTGGTCTTCCGAGTCGAGAATCTGGAAGGTGTCGGGCAGGCCGACTTCGGCTGCGTGCATTCGCAACAGACGATGGCAGATGCCGTGGAAGGTGCCGATCCACAGGCCCTCCGGACGCAGGTCGAGCAGGCGACCGATTCGTCCGCGCATCTCGCCGGCGGCCTTGTTGGTGAAGGTGACCGCCAGCAAGCCCATGGGCGAGACGTGGTGGACCTGGATCAGCCAGGCGATGCGGTGAACCAGAACCCGCGTCTTGCCCGACCCGGCCCCGGCCAGAACGAGCAAATGCCCGTCTTCGGCCGTCACCGCCTGGCGCTGGGCGTCGTTGAGTTCGTC
>REEW01000144.1 GCA_007694885.1 Wenzhouxiangella sp.
CGTGTTTCTGGGATAGGAACTCACTACCGTGTTGCCGCCCTCTATGGTCGACTCAAACACTTGTTCTTCATGCTGGCTCATGGCCCGTGGTGTAGCTTCCGGAGACCACGAACCGGTCGCCGAATTCCACCTTACAAGGCGGGAGAACTTTCTCGTCGCACCGGAATTCCGACTGGATACAAATACCAGACCCTGATGCGGCGCATTCAGTGCAACCTCAGCGAAATCGGCATCGGCCTGACAGTGGTCGCAAAGGACCCAGACGCCGTTCGCTTGAGCCCCTGCCGAAAAGCTCAAGATCCAGAACAAACCGAGCAGTTGACATAGTGAACGCATAGCAGACTCCTTTTCCAGACGATGTGAGAATTTTCAATCACTCAGGCCTTGCGGCCTGTTGAAAATCCTGAACACCTGGGAAGCCGCTCCGCATCGGACTTTTGCTGGCTTGTGTGTAGGAAAAAACGGACGGGCGCAGAGCCGGATCGGCGCCAGCGCCAATCAACCGGTGTTTTGCAGGCCCTGGGCGATGCCGTGGACGCAGGCGACCAGGGCGTGTTCCAGGGCAGCGTCCTGGCGGTCGCCGGCGCGCCACTGCCGGAGCAGATCGACCTGGGTAAAGCTCATCGGGTCCACGTACGGGTTGCGCAGCAGAATGGAACGTTTGAGCGTGGGGTCGCGCTCGAGCAGGTGATCCTGGCCCTTGATCCGGCAAATCATGCGCTCGGTGCGCTGGAACTCCTCGGCAATGGTCGGGAAATAGCGTGCCTCGAGATCGCCGGCAAGCCCCGCGTACAGGGCCGCGATGCCGAGGTCGGACTTGGCCATGGCCATTTCGGCGTCCTGCAGCAGGTTGGCGAAAAACAGCCAGCGATCGTTCAGATCGCGCAGGGTTTCCACACCGACGTCCGACGCCAACTGCTCCAGGCCGCTGCCCAGCCCGTACCAGCCGGGCAGACTGTGCCGGCTCTGGCCCCAGGCGAACACCCAGGGGATGGCGCGCAGGCCCTCGATCCCGGTCTTTTTCTGGCGCGAGGCCGGGCGCGATCCGATCCGCATGCGCTCGATCACGTCGATCGGCGTGGCCGAGCGGAAGTAGTCCGAAAAATCCGCGCTGGTGTAGACCAGGTCGCGATAGGCGGCGCGGGCCAATCCGGCAAGCCGGTGCATGAGGTCCTGGTCGGCGCTTTGATCACCGACGCCGCCCACCCCCAGGGTGGCCTTGATCGCCGCCCCGGTGGCCTGCTCGAGATTGCGGATGGCGATGGCCCGAAGCGCGTATTTCCGGTGAATCACCTCGCCCTGCTCGGTCATGCGCAGGCGTCCGGCCACCGAGCCCTCGGGCGCGGCCAGAACGGCGCTGTGGGTCTTGCCGCCGCCGCGTCCGATGGTGCCGCCGCGGCCATGGAAGAAAACGACCCGGGTGCCGCGCTCGGCGAACAGTGCGGTCAGGCGGGCCTGGGCATCCTGCAGCGACCAGCGCGAGGCAACCATGCCGCCGTCCTTGTTGCTGTCGGAGTAGCCCAGCATGATCATCTGGCGGTTGCCGCGCTGGTCCAGCAGCTTGCGCCAGGCGCCAAGCTCCAGCAGCCCCGACATCACCCCTTCGGCAGCCTGCAGGTCGGCCACGGTCTCGAACAGCGGCACCAGGTCGAGCCGACCGTCCTCGATGCCGGCAACACGCGCCATCAACCAGGCCGCCAGCACGTCGTCGGCGTTGCGGCTCATGCTCACGATCAGGGTGCCGACCGACTGCACGCCGAACCGGTAGTGGGCGGTGGCCGCGGCCTCGAGCAGGCGGAACACCGGATGGTCATCGGCCAGCGCCTGGTGGCCTTCCTCCAGGGCCTTGATCAAACGCCCGGTCCGCTCCTCGGGGGCGCGCTCCGGCCAGTCGGGATCGTCGAACTGGCGGGCCACGGCTTCGTGCAGGTCGCCGGAATCGATGCGCAGATCCAGCGCGGCCAGGTGAAAGCCGAAAATGTCGGCCCGGCGACGCAGGCGCTGGACCGGGAACAGGCCGGCCTGCTGCCCGGCATGCTGCTGCAGGCTGTCGATGATCCGGTCCAGGTCGGCCAGGAACTGCTCGGCGTTTTCGTAGCCGGCGCGATGCTCGTCCAGGGTGCCGCGCAGGCGCGCATCGATGAAACACAGAAAGACCCGGTAGGGCATGTCGGCATGGCGCGCCGGGATCGCCTTGTCGACTTCCGGCAGGCGCCGACGGTACTCGGTGATCGCTTCCCGCACCGCCTCGCTGACCCCTGCCCTGCCTTCGGTCTGGCTGAGCAGGCGGTTCAGGCGCCCGACCTCGCGCCGGTAGTTGGCGATCACCTGGCGGCGCTGCTCGGCCAGGGTGTCGAGCACGGTATCCGGGCCGACGTTGGGATTGCCGTCCATATCGCCGCCCACCCAGGAGCCGAAACGCAGCACGGTCGGCAAATCACCCGGCCAGACCTCGGCGCCGAACGACCTGACGGCCGCCTCGGCAATGCTTTCGTGGATGACCGGGGCAACCCGGTACAGGGTGTTGGCCAGGTAGAACTGAACGTGCTCGGCCTCGTCGGCCACGGTCGGGCGCTTGTGCGATTGCTCGGCCGTCTGCCAGGCGATGGTCTGTTCCATGCGCACCCGGTCGATCAGGCGCTGGACTTCGGCCGCGGGCAGACTGGGGTCCATGCGCTGGACCAGGTACCGGGCCATGCGCTGTTCCTTTTCCAGGATCGAGCGCCGGGTCGCCTCGGTCGGGTGGGCGGTGAACACCGGCTCGATCCGCAGATCATCGAGCAGTTCGCGGACCTGCTGCCAGGTCACCCCGGACTCCTTGAGCCGGCTGAAAACCTCGACCAGGCTGTCGGGCTGCAGGCTGGCGCCGCTTTTCTGATACTCGCGCCGCCGCCGGATGCGGTGGACCTGCTCGGCCAGGTTGACCACCCGGAACCAGGCAGCGAAGCCGCGCACGAAGTCGGTCGCCCCGGCCCCGCCGTCGAAGCGACACAAGGCCTCGAGTTCCTGGCCGGAGCCGCTTTCGCTGCGCCGGTCGATGGCCTCGGAGCGAGCCTGCTCGATGCGCTGAAACAGGGCTTCGCCGCACTGCTCGCGCAGGAGATCGCCGATCAAGCCGCCGAGCAGGCTGACGTCGTCGCGCAGCGCTTCGTGGCGGGCCGGAAAATCAATCTGGTCACGCTTCATGGGCTTTTCGTCCGGATGCAGCAGGCTTGCATAGTAGCGCAGTGCACGGTCGGGCCTGCAACGGTCTCCACGCGCAGGTGCTATCTTCGGTCCATGTCAGCCAATGGAAACACCGGACATGCGCCAGCAAACCCCGGGCGGCCGGCGCTTCGCCCTCGCCCTGTTTCTGACTTCAATGGCCATCTCTGCGGCAGCGGGAGACGTCATGCTGATTGACGACTTTGCAGACGGCGACGGCCGCTCGGCCATCGCCACCGAGTGGCGCGGATTCAGCGACCGGGTCATGGGTGGGCGATCCGACCTGCAGGTCGGCTACGTGGACGGCCCCGACGGGCCGGTGCTGCGCCTGGCCGGCCAGGTCCGCCTGGACAACAACGGCGGCTTCATCCAGGCCCGATTGCCACTGAGCGCCGACGGCGGCAATTTCGATGCCTCGGCGTTCGGCGGCATTGCCGTGCGCGTGCGCGGCGCGCCCGGGCCCTACTACCTGCATCTTCGCAGCCGCCAGACCTGGCGCCCCTGGCAATACTACCGAGCCGCGATCGAGGTCGGCCCGGAGTGGCAGGATCAGATCATTCCCTTCTCGGCCTTCGAGGGCCGCTCCATCCGCCGCGATCTGGACCTGACCGCCCTGCGCAGTCTTGGCGTGGTCGCCTACGGCGAAGCCTTCGAGGCCGAGATCGAAGTCGCCCGGATCGAGCTGGTTCGGTGAGCCTACCCTCGCTCAAGGCGCTCGGCCAGGATCGCCACACCGCGCCGAACCTCATCCGGTTCGGCGGCGGTAAAGCACACTCGAAGATGGGTCGGGTAGGGACCGAAGGTCGGACCCGGCGCGACCAGGACGCCGCGCTCGGCCAGATCCGACAGCAGGCCCGGCAGGCCGCGCTCGTCGAGCGCTGCGGACACGTCCGGAAACAGGAAGGTGCTGCCCGCCGGCGTCGGCAGTCCCAGCGCCGCCGCCGCCTCGCGCCCGAGCGCGGCGTATTTTGTCCGCGCCTCGGCCGCCCAGGCCGGGCCGGGGCCGTCCAGCGCCCTCAGCGCGGCCAGTTGCGAGGCGGTACAGGCCGAGTAATGCAGGTTGGTGATGATGCGCTTGACCGCCTCGATGGCTTCACGCGGGCCGACCAGGTAGCCGCAACGATTGCCGGTCATGCCGTAGGCCTTGGAAAACGAATGCGCGGCGATGGTCTGCTCCGGCGCCAGCGGGCGGGCAGGAACATGCTCGCCTTCATAGACGTACTCTTCGTAGACCTCGTCGGACAGGATCCAGAGGTCATGCCGGCGGGCCCAGTCGGTCAGGGCAACCAGCCACTCGCGCGGCATCACCCGCCCGGTCGGGTTGTGCGGAGTGTTCCAGTACACCGCCGCCGTCCGCTCGGTCCGGCAGCGCTCGAAACAGGCCACGGCTTCAGCGGCGGTTTCGGCCCCGGTCATCAGCGGCACCGCCACCGGCTCGGCGTTGAACGCACGCACCGCCCCGGCGATCAGCGGCCAGTAGGGTGCGGCCAGCAGGACTTCTTCTCCCGGACCGACCAGTGCACCCACGGCTGCGGCCAGGCCGGCGGTGGCGCCGGCCGTGATCAGCACCTGCCCGCGGGCCGTGGCCAGTCCGGTGCGGTCGGTCTGCAACCCGGCAATCCGCTCGCGCAGCGCCGGCAGACCGGCCACCGGCGTGTAGCGGTGCATGCCGGGATGATCGGCGACCCGCAAATCCTCCATCCGGCACCCTTCGGGCGGCTCCATCCAGGTATCGCCAATGTGCAACGGCACCGGCACCACCCCGGGCTTCGGCGCCGCGCCGGAATACACCGAACTGCGCAGGGTCTGAATGGCGGGCGCGTAACCGGGAAACCTGGGCATGGGACTCTTTTCTGGCGGATATTTCTGGATTGTAGCCGGGACAAGACGAAAAAAGCCTCTCGCAAAGGCGCCAAGGCGCAACGAGCGCGAAGGTCATAAAGTTCCCGTTTAGCTTATCGGTAACCTGTGGAATGTCTAGCAAAATGTCCTGGTTTCTTTGCGCCCGTTGCGCTCATCGCGCCTTTGCGAGAGGCTTTTTCCAAAGCCAACCGGTATCCTTGAGCTTGGATTCATTCAACACTGAAAACCATCCATGATCCGCGATTCGGAATCACGCTCGCGCTGGCTGCCGCCGGAGGGCGAGTTGTCGGAGAAGTTCATCCTCACCGGAGGACCCGGCGGCCAGCACGTCAACCGCACCGAAACCGGGGTCCAACTGCGCTTCGATGTCGCCGGGTCGGGCTTTCTGACCGACGAGGCCCGTGCCCGGCTGGTTCGTCTGGCCGGACGGCGCCTGGATTCAGAAGGCGTATTGACCATCGAAGCACGCACCTTCCGCAGCCAGCACCGCAACCGCGAAGACGCCCGGCGACGCCTGGCCGAGCTGATCGAACGCGCCCACCAGCGCCCGCGCAAACGCATCCCGACCCGTCCCGGCAAGGCGGCCAGGAAAAAGCGCCTGGAAGGCAAGCGCCAGCGCGGGAAGATCAAGCAGGCGCGGCGG
>REEW01000100.1 GCA_007694885.1 Wenzhouxiangella sp.
CCGCCGATGCTCGAAACCCTCTACAGCCCAAAACCGCAGATCCCACGAAAACCGATCGCCAAGGACGGCCCGAAGCACCCGGCAGCCGCCGATGCTCGAACCCACCTACAGCGAAAGCTCAAAGACCCCGCTAGCCGATCGCCAAGGACGGCCCGGATCGGGTCGGCCCCTGGCTATTGCACCCGGCGCGGAATGAAGCCTTCCAGAAGCAGGAGGATGACCCCGATCACGATCACGCTGTCGGCGACGTTGAAGGCCGGCCAGTGCCAGCCCTGATAGTGGATGTCGATGAAATCGACGACGTAGCCGTGGCGGATCCGGTCGATGACGTTGCCCAGCGCCCCGGCCAGCACCATGGTGATGGCGACCGGCAACAGCCGGGCACCCTGCGGGAGACGCTTGAGCCAGACCAGCAAGACCGCGCTGACCAGCAAGGCAACGGCGGTGAAAAACCAGCGCTGCCAGCCACCGGCGCCGGCCAGGAAGCTGAATGCCGCGCCTTCGTTGTGGGCCAGGGTCAGATTGAGCCATCCGGTCACCGCCTGCGGCCGGTACAGATCCAGATTCTGGCTGGCCAACTCCTTGGTCCACAGATCGAGCCCCAGCAGCACGGCCGCCAGGCCCAGCCAGAGCAGGTAACGAGTCGCTCGCATGGACGGCATGACCTCAGCCCCAGCGCCTGGTTTCGCCGGCGGAGCTGATGTTGTCCACGCAGCGTCCGCACAGCTCGGGGTGTTCGGCGTTGCTGCCGACGCTGTCGCGATGGTGCCAGCAGCGCACGCATTTGCCGTGCGCGGTGGATCGAACCGAAAACCGCAGGCGCTGGCCCTGGATCACCGCTTCGGCGGCCTCTCCATGCACAGGCCCCAGATGAACGTCGGAAGAAATGAAGAAAAAGCGCAGCTCATCGCCGACCCGTCCCAGCACCTCGGCCAGCTCACCCTCGGTTTCGAGCGTAATCTCGGCGGCCAGCGACGAACCAATGGCCTTGCTCCTCCTGAGCTCTTCCAGGCGCGGCCCGACCACTTCGCGCACCGCGCGCAGACGCTGCCAGAACAGGCGATCGTCGTCGCCGATTTCGGCCAGGCCCTGATACCAGGTCGCCATCATCACCGAATCGGTCCGCGCGCCCTGCATTTCAGCCCAGATTTCTTCGGCGGTAAAGCAGCACAGGGGCGCCAGCCAGCGCACCAGGGCTTCCAGGATGTGCTGCATCGCGGTCTGTGCCGAGCGCCGGGCCGGGTGGTCGGCCGGCAGGGTGTAGAGCCGATCCTTGATGATGTCCAGGTAGAACGCGCCCAGGTCCACGCTGCAGAAATGATGCAGGCGCTGGTAGATGTTCAGAAAACGGTAATTGGTGTAGGCGTCGACAATCTCGCCCTGGAGACGCGCAGCCAGGTCGACCGCATACCGATCCAGGGGCAGCATTTGATCCATCGGCACGGCGTTGCCGGCCGGATCGAAATCGCTCAGGTTGCCGAGCAGAAAGCGGGCCGTGTTGCGAATGCGGCGATAGGCATCGGCGACACGCTTGAGAATTTCGTCGGAGACCGACATCTCCTGGCGGTAGTCGGCGGCGGCGACCCACAGCCTGAGAACGTCCGCTCCGAGGGTGTTCATGATCTGTTGCGGGGCAACGACGTTGCCCTGCGATTTCGACATCTTGCGCCCCTCGGCGTCGACCGTAAAGCCGTGGGTCAACACCTGCCGGTAGGGCGGAGTGCCGTGCATGGCCACCGAAGTCAGCAACGAGGACTGGAACCAGCCGCGATGCTGGTCGGAGCCTTCCAGGTACAGGTCGGCCGGCCGGCCCAGCTGCTCATTCTGTTCAAGCACGCAGTGATGAGTCACGCCCGAGTCGAACCAGACATCGAGAATGTCGCTGACCGGCTCATAACGACCCGGATCGACGCCCAGGCGCTCGACGATGTCGTCGCGGTACCAGGCATCGACGCCGTCGCGCTCGACCATTTCGGCCAGCCGGTGGAGCAAAGCCGGCGTATCGGGGTGCGGCTCCTGGGTCTCGCGATGGATCAGCAGACCCAGGGGCACACCCCAGGTGCGTTGCCGCGAGATACACCAGTCCGGCCGGGATTCAACCATGCTTCGAATACGCGCCCGACCCCACTCCGGCACCCAGCGAACCTGGTCGATCGCCGCCAGCGCCTGGCTGCGCAAGTTTGCCTGATCCATGGAAATGAACCACTGCGGCGTGGTCCGGAAGGCCGTGGGGGTCTTGTGACGCCAGCAGTGCGGATAGCTGTGCTGGAATGATTCGGCGGCAAGCAGAGTGCCCTGCTCGCGCAGGTATTCGACCAGTGTATCGTTCGCCGCCCAGACGAACTGACCGGCCACGACCGGCGTATCGTCGACGAACACCCCGCGGCCATCGACCGGGTTGTAAACCTCCAGGCCGTAACGCTGGCCGACCTCGAAGTCTTCCTGACCATGGCCGGGGGCGGTGTGCACGGCCCCGGTACCGGTCTCGGTGGTGACGTGTTCGCCGAGGATCAGCGGTACCTCACGCCCGGCATAAGGGTGCTTGAGCGGCAGATGCTCCAGGCCCTGGCCCGATGTTCGACCCAGCACTTCGACCGCATCCAGCTGCAGGCGCGAGCAAACCACGGGCCTGAGATCTTCGGCCACGACCAGTTCCACCGTCCGAGCGCCCTGACGGCCGCGCAGCAGGACGTAGTCGAGCTCGGCATTCAGGCAAACCGCCAGGTTGGCCGGGATCGTCCAGGGCGTGGTCGTCCAGATCAGAACCCCGGCCTGATCGCCAAGTGGCCCGGCCCCGAAGCGCTCGGCCAGTGCAGCCGGATCGAGCGCCGGAAACAGCACGTCGATGGCCGTCGAGGTCTTGTCCTGGTACTCGATTTCGGCCTCGGCCAGCGCCGAGCCGCAGTCGAAACACCAGTGCACCGGCTTGACGCCGCGCTTGAGGTGACCGCGCTCGACGATGCCCGCCAGGGCGCGCAGCATGTCGGCCTCGTAGCGGAAGTCGCGCGTGGCATAGCGGCGCGCCCAGTCACCCAGGCCGCCCAGGCGCTGGAAATCCGCCGACTGATTCTCGATCTGGCGATCGGCGTATTCCCGGCATTTTTGCCGAAACGTCGCCGCATCGACCTTGTGCCCTACCTTGCCGACCTTTTTTTCAACCTGCAGCTCGATCGGCAGGCCGTGGCAGTCCCAGCCCGGCACGTACGGCGAACGGTAGCCGGCCAGAAGGGCCGAGCGCACGACGATGTCTTTGAGAATCTTGTTGACCGCGTGGCCGATATGAATGTCGCCGTTGGCGTAGGGCGGACCGTCGTGCAGAACGAATCCGGGACGTTCGGCGGTGGCCTCCTGGATGCGCTGATACAGCTGGCTGTCCTGCCATTGCTTGAGCATTTGCGGCTCGCGGGCAGCAAGAGAGGCCTTCATCGGGAAGGCCGTACGCGGCAGATTGATCGTGTCTTTGTAGTCCATCGGGCTAGTGTAAGGGCTGTCGGCCTTCTCAAGGAGCCAAAACAGCGCGGGCGCGGGCCGCATCGCTGTGCATCTGGACCATCAGCGCGTCCAGCGACTCGAATTTTTCCTCAGGCCGAAGCCGTTGGACGAACTCCACGTTCAGATGGCGACCGTACAGGTCGCCGTCGAAATCAAACAAATGGGCCTCGAGCAACCAGCCTTCGCCGGCCACCGTCGGTCGGCGTCCCAGATTGGCAACCGCGGGGTGACGATCCAGTCCGGAGCCGCTGACCCGCACGGCAAAAACACCGCTCAGGGCCGGCGGCTGCGGCGAGCGCAGATTGACGGTGGGGAAACCCAGGTTCCGGCCCAGCTGCTGACCACGCAGAACCCGGCCGGACAGCCGGTAAGGCCTGCCGAGCAGGGCCGCGGCCGCGGCCAGTTCCCCGGTGGCCAGCAGGGCGCGAATGCGGCTGGACGACACTTTCTCCCCGTCCGCGCAGATCGGAGCGATCACCTCTACGTCAAAACCGTGGCGGCGACCCAGATGCTTGAGCAGCGCCACATCGCCGGCGGCGCGGGCGCCGAAACGAAAATCCGCTCCAACCGCCACCACTCTGGCCCGGGCGGCCCCGACCACGACCTGGGCCACGAATGCCTCGGGACTCAAGGCGGCGAAGGCGCGGTTGAAACGCGGCATGAAGACCTGATCGAGTCCAAGCTGCCGGCAGACCTGCAGCCGATCGCGTACACCCATCAACCGCGCAACGGGCCGATCCGGCCGGAACAGGGTGGCCGGCAGAGGTTCGAAACACATCAGTGCAGCCTCCAGCTCCGGGCCGTGCGCGCGCACCGCGGAGATCAGCGCCTGGTGACCGCGATGCAGGCCATCGAAATTTCCGATCGCCAGCGCGGAGGCGGGATCGCTGGTCTGGTTTGGCTGAAGTGTGCGAGTCAGTTGCATGGCGGTCGCGGGATTTTAGCGGGTTTGGATCAGCAGCGCTTTGAAGTTTGCCGTCCGGTGTGGGTTACCATGCAGGCCGAACATCTGCTCTCCATCGCGGCAAAAGACCTGAAACATGAGTGATCGTTACCAGGCCCTGCGGGTGAAAGTCGCCAGCCTCAGCCGGGAGCGCAATCAGAAAGCCTTGCCCAAAGGCAGTCATCAGGCCTTGCGCCAGACCCAGCGCCTGATTGAAGAGCAGACCCGGATTCTCCCGCGCGACGATCGTGGCCCGCTGGCCTGCCGGGCCGGCTGCAATTTCTGCTGCCACCTGAGAGTTCTGTGCACGGCCCCGGAAGTTTTCGCGGTGATCGACTGGATGCGCGCGCAGGCCTCGGCCGAAGACTTCAAGCAATTCAGGCAGCGGGTCGCGGCCACGGCCGAAACCCTGCACGGACTCGATCCCGACAAGGTCCTCCGGACCAATCTGGCCTGTCCCAACCTCGTCGATGGTCACTGCAGCGTCTACGCCGCCCGCCCCTTGAGCTGCCGGGCCTACCACTCGCTCTCGCGCGAGGCCTGCGAAACCTCGTTCAATGCGCCGGAAAATCTCGACCTCGGTCACCCCCAGCTGACCGCGCTGGCCAAGGTGCATGAGGGCGGCCTGGCCGGCCTGATCGGCGCCCTGGACCAGGCCGGCCTCGACAGTCGCCAGTACGAACTGGTCACGGCCATGGACGAGGCGCTGAGAGACCCCGCGGCTCGAACCCGGTTCGAAAACGGTGAACGCGCTTTCTCGACGCCGCTGACGGACATCCAGTCATCCGGGTCCAGGGCGTTCTGAAGGCCTGACTGGCCATTGGGGCATGGGGTAGCCGATCCGAAGCGTTCGCCCGCTGATGCTCGAAGCTCCTCTCAACCTCGAACCGCGCCCGGGTCAGGACACCGGGGCAGCCTGTCAGTCCGTGTCGGTCGCCACCCGTACCGGTCGGGCCAGGTCCCGAGGCCGGACTCCCAGGCCGATCAGCACCAGGCCATAGACCACAGCCCCGGCCACTACGCCCCCGGTCAGCCAGGCCGCGCGCCCGGCCGGCCCGAGTGCTGCCAGGTGCCCGGTCTCGGGAATCACGGCGACCACCGCCAGCGCCATGGCAAGGCAGCCGACAACGACCTGGCCGATACGCTTGAGCGGCACCACCGGGGCCAGACCGGGCGAGCGCAGATTGCGCCACAGGAGGATGGCATTGAGCCAGCCGGACGCGCTTGAGGCCAGGGCCAGGGCCGCGTGAGCGCCCGGATGGGCGGCCAGGGTGGCAAACAGACCGGCGCCGAAATCACCGCCGGCCAGGTGCCAGGTCAGGATCAGCACGAAGACCACGTTCAACATCATGTTCACGGCCAGCGCCGTGATCGCGATCCGAACCGGCGTGCGCGTGTCCTGGCGCGAGAAAAACGCAGGCGCCAGGATCTTCACGCCGATAAAGGCCGGCAGCCCGAAGCAGTAGGCGACCAGCGCCACCGAGGCCATGCGCGCATCGGCAAGGTCGAACGCGCCGTACTGAAACAGCGTGACGGTGACCGGCTCTGCCAGTACCGCCAGGCCCACCGCCGAGGGCACACCGATCATCACCCCCAGCAACAGCGCCCATTCCAGGGTCGCCCGGAATCCGGCCACGGCGCCGCGCGCGTGCAAACTGGCCAGGCTGGGCAGGATGACGGTCGACAAGGCCACGCCGAACAGCCCAAGCGGAAACTCCATCAGCCGATCGGCGTAGTACAGCCAGCTGAGACTGCCGGAGATCAGCAAGGAGGCGATCAGCACGTCCAGCAACAGGCTGATCTGGGCCACCGACGAGCCGAACAGGGTCGGCACCATCAGGCGCATGATGCGGCGCACGCCCGGATGGGAGAAATCCGGCCACGGACGCGGCAGCACTCCATGCCTGGCCAGGGCCGGCAGTTGCACGCTCAGCTGTAACACGCCGGCGACCAGGACCCCCCAGGCGAGCGCCTTGACCGGTTCGGCAAAGTAGCCGCTGAACACCACCGCCGCGGTGATCATTGCCAGGTTGAGCAGTGCGGGGGTGAGTGCGGGCAGCGCGAAACGCCCCAGCGTGTTGAGAATCCCCCCGGCCAGCGCGGTCAGGGCGATAAACAGCAGGTAGGGAAAGGTCACCCTGAGCATGTCGCTTGCCAGCGCCAGCTGTTCGGGATTGGCGATGAAGCCGGGGGCGAAAATCCTGACCAGCCAGGGTGCGGCGAGCATTCCAACGGCGGTGATGATCAGCAACACCGACAGCAAGACGCCGGTTGTGGCGTCGATCAAGGCCTTGAGTTCGGCCGTGTCGCCGCGCTCCCGGTACTCTGCCAGGACCGGTACAAAAGCCAGCGAAAAAGCGCCCTCGGCAAACAGCCGGCGCAGGAAGTTGGGAATCTTGAACGCCACGAAGAAAGCATCTGTCGCCGCGCTGGCGCCAAACCAGCGCGCCAGGACGACATCGCGGGCGAAACCCAGGATCCTGGAAATCAGCGTCATCGAGCCGAAATTGAAGGTCGAGCGCAGGAGACTCACGGCATCATTCCGCTTATCACCGTGTCGATCACGCAATCTGCTTGACTCGATCCTGTTTCCATTCCACAATACCCGGCTTGACTTTCTTACACCAGACCAACCTCAGGAGTAACACGTGGCCAATAGCGTCTCCGCCCGCAAGAGGGCTCGCCAGGCCGAGCGGCATCGCCAGCGAAATGCATCGCTGCGCTCTCATGTTCGCACCAAAATCAAGAAGGTGCTGCGGGCCATCGAATCCGGCGACAAGGCTGCCGCTCAAACCGCCTTTCAGGATGCCGTTCCGGCCATCGACCGTTCGGTGTCGCAAGGCATTATGCACGCCAACAAGGCAGCCCGGCACAAGTCGCGCCTGAACCAGCATGTGCGCGGCATGGGCGACTGACTCAGCCGGGTAGAATGAAGGCTGGTATGAACGTGAGGTAGCAGTCCATGGCACGCTGCATACTGACCGGGGTCGACGGGTCAGCCCAGGCTGAAAAGGCATTCCGCTTCGCGCTGGACCTCGCTCGCTGGTCGGGCGCGGAATTGCATGTCTGCGCCGCCGTCTATGGCGCCGAAATCGAGCTTGCCGAGGCATCCGAGAGGGAGGCGCTGACCGAAGGGGTTCGCCGCCGAATGCAGGCGCACCTGGAGCAAATGGAGCGCCTGGCAGGGGACGAAGACCTGAGCCTGGCCACCCATCTGCTCGAAGGCCATCCGGTCGAAGAACTGCTCAAGCTGGCCGGGCGCATCAGCGCCGACCATATCGTGGTCGGCCACCGCAGCAAGGGGATGTTCGAACGCCTGTTGATGGGCTCGGTCGCCAAACGGGTGGTTGACTTTGCCCGCTGCACCGTCACCGTGGTCCGCTGAGGTCCGGCAGCTGCGAAAACACCCTGCCGCAGCAGGCTTGCGGCAGGTTCCCTAGCGTCGATATCGACGCAGAAGAATCTCGACTCTACGCACGTACTCGCGGGTTTCCGCAAAAGGCGGCACCCCCTCATGCCGCCGAACCGCATTCTCACCGGCGTTGTAGGCCGCCAGCACCCGGGTCAGATCCTGATCGAATTCCTCCAGCAGCCAGGCCAGGTAAGCCACCCCGCCGGTGATGTTGTCGACCGGATCGAACGGATTGACCACGCCGAAGCGTCTTGCCGTCGCCGGCATCAGCTGCATCAGCCCCTGGGCACCGGCATGGGAGACCGCGTCCGGCTGGAACCAGGATTCGGCGTGGACCACGGCGCGCACCAGGGCCGGATCGACGCCGAATACTTCGCTCGCCGCCTCGATTTCAGCCTGGAAGCTGCCGTTGAACAGGGGCGTTTGCTCCCAGTCCACCCCGGTCCGGCAAGTTCCGAAACAGCCCAGGTTCCGAACCCGGTAGCGACTGGTATCCGGCTTGCGGTCGGTAAAAACGGTGATTCCGTTTTCATCCACGTAGGTGTACACCTGGGCCCGAACCGATTCGGCACCGGCCAGCAGCACAATCAGCGCAGCCAGAAGGCCGCACAGGAATCCGCCGCCGGACCGACCGCGCGCCGGGTGGCCACGCACCCCGATTCGAACCGGCGCGGTATCGCTGCAAATCTGACAACGAGTGACCGGGTGCACTAGAAACCGCCGGTGACCGAGAGACCGCCGTCGGCGGTGATGACCTGGCCGGAAAGCCAGCCGGAATCCTCGCCGCAAAGAAAAGCGATGACGCGGGCGATGTCGTCGGGCTCGGCCAGTCTTTGCAGCGGGGTGGTGGTTTCAAAGTAACGCACCATGCGTTCATCCTCGAGCAAGGCGCGGGCAAAATCGGTCTTGACCAGACCCGGGGCGACGGCGTTGACCCGAATCCCGTCGCCGCCCAGTTCCAGGGCGAGGTTTCGAACCAGCTGGTTTTCAGCGGCCTTGGACATCCCGTAGACGCCGATCAGGCGGTTGCCGAACAAACCGGCAATCGAGGAGACCAGGACCACGGCCCCGCCTCCGGCCGCTTTCAGGTGCGGCCGGGCAAGATGAGCCAGGCGCATGGTGCTGAAAACGTTGTTGCGCATGATCAGATCGAAGGCTTTCTGGTCGACCTGGTCCGAGGGCCCGTAGACCGGATTGCTGGCCGCATTCATGACCACCGCGTCGAGCCGGCCGAAGTGTTCCACCGTTTCGGCGATCAGTCCGTCAAGCTGGTCCTCGTGCCCGATATGGCAGGCGACCGCGTGCGCCTCACCGCCATTGCTGCGAATCGCCTCGGCGACCGGCTCTGCGGTCTCACGGCTACGGCTGGAGACCACGACCCGGTAGCCGCGCCGGCTCATGAGTTCGGCAGCGGCACGGCCAATCCCGCGCGAGGAACCGGTGATGATAACGACAGGCTGACTCACAGACCCTCCTATTAAAGAAACCAGCCGACCAACCCCGGGCGCCGCGGATCAATCAGGCCAATGTCACCAGATCGTGCGGCTCCAGGTGAGACACACAGTTGATTCGGTTGAGCTGCCAGCGTGTCCTGGCGTCCAGACTCAACTCCGTTACCGATGCATTGTACAGGCTGACGTTGAGCTCGCGCTGCCAGGCCAGGCCCCGGCCCAGCAACTCCGACACGACCGTGCTGATGATCCCGGCCGATGTCACCACGACCACGCTTCTGCCGCCCTGGAGTTCCTGCTTCCACAAATCGACCAGCGCCAGTGCCCTGACCCGGAATGCAGCCCAGGTGCCGTTGGCCGCATCGGTCAGGAGACCGGCTTGCCAACGATCCAGAACATTTGGAAACCAGGCCAGAAAGGTATCCAGGTAGGCGACCGGGTCGGCAAACGCCTGCTGCTCGGGCACCTCGAGGCGCAGGTGTGCAGCCTGGGCCAGGGCGCTTTGCATGAGCTGATCGACGCGGTATTCGTTGAGCTTGGGATCAATGAAGGCCGCGCCACTTGGCGCTAGCGACTCCAGGGTCTGGCGGTGGCGCTTCAGCGATCCGCTCCAGACCGGCCAGCCGCCGGCCAGGTCCGCTCGCAGCCGTTCGCCAAGAAGGGCGCTCTGGCGCTGCCCGGACTTCGACAGGCGGTCGTAATCCTCGCTGCCGAGCATGCCCTGGCCGTGGCGCAGCAACAGCAGGCGCGGGGTCGCCGCGGCCTGGCCCATCGTCTTCGACATGGCCTTCAGATCGAACAGCTGCCGCCGCGGCGGGCCAGGTATTGCTGGTGGTAGTCCTCGGCTTTCCAGAAGGCCTGGGCCGGCTCGATCCGGGTCGCGATCGGTCCGGGATAACGACCGGACGCGTCCATTTCCGCCCGAACCTGCTCGGCGGTCTCGGCCTGGCCGGGGTCGTGGCAAAAAACCACGGACCGGTACTGAGTGCCCCTGTCCGGACCTTGACGATCGACCTGGGTGGGATCGTGCATGGCAAAAAACGCCCGAACCAGGCGCGCATAGTCGCATTGTTCCGGGTCATAGGTGACCTGGACGACCTCGACGTGGCCGGTCGTGTCGGTACAGACCTGCTCGTAGGTCGGCTGCTCGACGTGGCCGCCCATGTAGCCGACAGCGGCATCGATGACGCCGGGCACGTCACGAAAACGCGCCTCTACACCCCAGAAACAACCCGCCCCGAACGTCGCTAGATGGCTCATGATCCAATCCGAAATTGATTTGATTTTCAATGATACTAGAGCGACATGGCCATCAGGCGAACATTCCGGTTAGGCTGGAAGCGTTGAAACGCGGGCACAACCTCAATGAACGACACCTTTCTCTGGCACGACTACGAAACCTTCGGGGCCGATCCGCGGCGTGACCGGCCGGCCCAATTCGCAGCACTCCGGACCAATGTCGATCTCGAACCGATCGAAGCGCCGCTGGTCGTCTACTGCCGCCCTGCCGACGACATGCTGCCCCAACCGGCGGCCTGCATGATCACCGGCATCACGCCGCAGCTGGCCCGGCAGCGTGGCGTTCCCGAGCATGAATTCGCCGGCACCGTCTCCGAGGCGATGAGCCGTCCGGGCACCTGCAGCGTCGGTTACAACAACTTCCGTTTCGACGACGAAGTCACCCGGCATCTGTTCTGGCGCAATTTCATCGACCCGTACGCGCGCGAATACGCCAACGGAAACACTCGCTTCGACCTCATCGACCTGACCCGCCTCACCCGCGCCCTGCGTCCGGCCGGACTGCACTGGCCCGACCGGGATGACGGCACGCCCAGCTTTCGACTCGAAGACCTGGCCCGGGCCAACGGCATGGACACCAGCCGGGCCCACGATGCGCTGGCCGACGTGGAGGCCACGCTGGGGCTGGCCAGGCTGATCCGATCGGCACAGCCGCGGCTCTGGGAATGGGCGCTGGGTTTGCGCCAGCGCCACCAGGTCGATCGCCTCCTGCGCTCGGGCAAGCCGCTGCTCCACGCTTCCGCCCGCCTGCCGGCGCAGTGGTGCGCCACAGCCCCGATATTGCCGCTCGGCGAACATCCGCAGATTCGATCCCAGTGGGTGGTCTGGAATCTTCGCGAAAGCCCGGCCCCGTTTCTGGAGCTCGACGAAGACGAGCTTGCCGACCTGCTGTGGACACCGGCTGCAGATCTGCCGGAAGGGCGCGAGCGCCTGCCCGTCAAGCTGGTCCGAAGCAATCGCTGTCCGATGCTCTCCCCGATGAGTGTTCTGGATTCGGCCGCGGCCGACCGCCTGGCAATCGACCCCGGTCGCATCCGTCGGCATGCGCAAGATATCGCCGCGGCAGTCGATTTCCGCGAACGGCTGCTACGACTGTTCCAGCAGGATCGGGCGCGGTCGACACCCGATCCCGAGATCGATTTATACGGCGGCTTCAGCCCGCGACCCGACCAGGCCCTCCGGGATCGTGTTCGATCCATGACCGGGCAGGATCTGGCGGCGCTGGGCGAGCCGTTCAGCGATGAACGACTCAACGTCCTGCTGTTTCGCTACCGCGCACGGGGCTGGCCGGAGAGCCTGGACAGTGCCGAACAGGCGCGCTGGGCCGAGTACCGCCGACGCCGGCTCGTCGACGACCCGGACCTGGCCAGCATCCGCTTGCACGACTACCAGGCTGAAGTCAGTCGGCTGCTGAGCGAGCATCCCGAAAGACGCCGCCTGCTGGAAGACCTGATGCGCTGGCCGGGGGAAATCGGCTGTCAGAGTCCGG
Organism: Wenzhouxiangella sp.; assembly: GCA_007694885.1. Taxonomy (GTDB): domain Bacteria; phylum Pseudomonadota; class Gammaproteobacteria; order Xanthomonadales; family Wenzhouxiangellaceae; genus Wenzhouxiangella. The sequence goes on from REEW01000100.1 coordinate 12,087, forward strand.
CAACCAGACTTCAATGACTTGGCGACGAATAGTGAAGTAGTTTTTGGGGTTGTTATACACAACTGACTGATTCCCGAATTGACACTTTCATGACAGCAGCCAGCCCCGCCCGGGCGCCGCCATGAAAGCATAACCATCTGATATATATAGCTTTAAATTACTGTATAAGAAATGACCAATTCGGCGAAGAGCCGACAGCCGCCCGCTTCGATCCAGACTGCCCACAAGCTTATCCACAGCTTGTGTGGATAAGCCCACGGTGCGTCGTTCAGTAACCGGTGGTAGCCGCCGAATAACGACACGCATCCTGGGCCATGCCCTCCAGGGACAGCTGCGCGGTTTCCGTTCTTTCGGCTCGGTCCAGGAGGTCGGCGGCAGCGGACCGGCGATCGCCGCGCAGCGATCGCTTGAGCAGGCGATCGCTGCGCGGTGATACGAATTCGACCACGCTGCCGTCTTCGAAGCGCAACATCAGAACAACCGGAGGCTCACCGGCCTTGCCGGGGCGCGCGATTACGCCGCTGATTGTTCGACCGACAATCTCCTCGCGAAGCTGGCGCGGGCTGGAAGTGGATGTCATGGCAAATCTCCTACAGGTTTTTACGCTCTATACCCTCATTCAAACAGGTCGCTTTCTCAAAACCTGATAAGCAGGAAACCGCGCTGGAAAAGGGGGCCAATCGCACGCATCGACGCGGCGTTTGACGACTGCGCAGATCGGGTTGAAGTTTTTACGCTTTGTCCTGACGCCGGCGAGCCGTCCGGCGTCGAACCAAGCATCCACAATCAACCTTTGGAGAATACCGACATGATCAACAAAACCATTGCTGCCCTTTTCCTCGCTATCGCCCTGGCCGGCTTCGCCATCGCCGAGCAGGCTCCGGTCAACATCAACAGCGCAACGGCAGAGGAACTGGCCGAGGCCCTGACCGGCGTCGGCCATGCCCGGGCCGAAGCCATCGTCGCCTATCGCGAAGAAAACGGGCCGTTCGGCCACATCGACGAACTGGTCAACGTCAGCGGTATCGGTCTGGCAACCGTCGACCGCAACCGGGACCGCATTGCCCTGGAAGAGACGGCCGGGGAATAGCCGGCAGCTGAACCGGTCAACGGAGCCACCGGCCCAGGCGCCGGTGGCTCCGATATCGTTCGACAATCAGCCGGAAAGATCTTCGGCCCGCACCCCTCCACTACCCCGGTAACGCAGCTCGCCGGCCTCCACCTGCACGTCCAGCCGATTCTCCGGCGGCGGCAGCGGGCACGTGGTGTAGGCATTGAAGGCGCAAGGCGGGTTGTAGGCGCGATTGAAATCCAGCTCTACGCGCCCCTCCTCGGGAAGATCGGAATACAGAAACCGGCCCAGGCCGTAGGTCGAGCGGCCAGAGGTCCGGTCGGCAAAGATGAAGAACAGCTCATCGTCCGCGGCCAGAGCTTCCAGACTGTAGGTCCGGCCACCGAATTCGAACACGGCGCGACCCGGATTGGCTTGATCACGCAGTTCTCCAAGGACATCGGCGATCGGGATGGTCGAGCCTTCCGGATGCGGCTCCCAGCGGGCATCAATCCGCCAGTCGGGGTCGAATTCGAAATAGTCCAGGCCCAGAAACTCACGCCGGGTGACCGCTTCGCTGTCGCGCGCGCGCAAGACCAGCCGGTCGCCGCGGCGGGCGATTTCGAACCAGCCGGTTCCGGCATGAACCCGGGTGGCCGGTTCCTCGCCGCCAACCACCAGTTCGCGCCGCGAGGGCACCGGCGCGTCCTCGATCAATACCTCCGCTCCGGGTTCTGGTTCGAACCAGGCACGAGGACCCTCCACGACCACATCCCCCCAGTGTTCCGGCCCTGACGGCAAGCGGACGGGCTTGTCGTTGGCCGAACCGACCGCCCAGGTGCCGTCTCCCAGAAACTCCAGCGCGACCAGGCTCAGCCATCCGAACGGTGCTGTCAGGCGCTCCAGCCTCTGTTCACGCCACTCCAGCGCGGCCGCCTCCCCATCATCGGCGTGCACGGCCAGCGCCGGCAGGAGCGAGCCCAGCAGGACCAGCAACATCACTCGACTCTTTCTAGGCACGACCATAGATATCCTCCAGGCGCTCGATGTCGTCCTCACCAAAATAAGATCCGGTCTGCACCTCGATGATATGGACCTCGTCATCGCCCTTGTTTTCCAGGCGATGCAGCTGGCCGGCGGCTATGCGCGTCGTCCCGCCCGGCCCGAGCAGCATCTCCTCGTCATCGATTCGCACCGTCGCCATGCCGGCAACGACCGTCCAGTGCTCGCTGCGATGCTGATGGCGCTGCAGCGACAACACACCACCCGGACGAACCACAAGCCGTTTGACCTTGCAGTCCAGAGCGTCCTCGAGCACCGTGTAGTTGCCCCAGGGCCGATGCACCGTCCGGTGATAGGTTGCCGACTCGTGCTGGGTACGGCTGAGTTCTTCGACCACGGCCTTGACGTCCTGGGCGCGATCCCGGCCGGCGACCAGCACCGCGTCACCGGTATCGATGATCAGCAGGTTGTCCACGCCGACAGCGGCAACCAGGCGTTTTTCTCCCTGGACAAAGGTGTTGCTGGCATCGATCAGGACCGCCTCGCCGCGCACCCGGTTGCCGAGTGCGTCGCTCTCGTAGAGCTCGCTGATCGCCTGCCATGAACCGATATCGCTCCAGCCGCACGACACGGGTACGACGGCTCGGTGGTCGGCCTTCTCCATCACGGCAAAATCGATGGAGTCGGCCCGTACCTGCGCGAAGGCAGCTGAATCCAGCTCCACCGGCTCGGCGCCCCGATCGCTTTGCTCCCAGGCCCGATCAACACTCTGACGGATATCGGGCGCATGCTGTTCTAGGGCGTCCAGCACCGCTTCGGCCTTGAAACAGAACATCCCGCCATTCCAGAGGTAGCGTCCGGATTCGTAGTAGCGACGGGCGGTTTCCTCGTCCGGTTTCTCCACGAAAGCGTCAATGATCCGACCACCGCCTGCCAGCTCGGCCCCGGCACGAATGTAGCCGTAGCCGGTTTCGGCATGGGTCGGGCTGATACCAAGACAGGTCAGCCAGTCTGCCGAGGCCAGCTGTGCTGCCTGCGTGACGGCCTGCTCGAAAGCCTGCTGATCACGAACCAGGTGATCGGCCGGAAGCACCAGCATCAGGGCATCGGTGCCGAAACGTTCGCGAACCCACAGAGCAGCCGCCGCGATGGCCGGGGCCGTGTTGCGGCCCGACGGCTCGAGCAGAAAGTGATGCCGGCCCTGCGTGGTCGTTTCCCGGTACAGATCGCGGGTCAGAAAATAATGATCACGACCGGTCACGGTCAACGTTGTATCTGCATCGGCCACTTTCAGCGCACGCTCCAGCGTGCTTCCGGCCAGGGTCCGGCCGTCGGCCAGGCGCATGAACGGTTTGGGGTGCGCCTTGCGCGAGACTGGCCAGAGACGGGTTCCGGCTCCACCGGAAAGAATCACGGGAATCAGCATGTTCGGGATTTCCATTCATTCAGGCATTGACTCAGCGCCTGCTCGATTGTTGGAACCGGATGACCGACCAGAGTTTCCAGGGCACTTGGGTCAAGTACCGACCAGCGCGGCCTCTCGGCACGCTGCGGCCACTCCGACGAGGCGATCGGCTCAATCGCAACAGGCTGCTCCACCAGACCCCGTTCAAGTGCCATCGTTACCGCAGTTTGGGCGAATTCGTACCAGCTCAACCGGCCTCGACTGACCGCATGGAGGGTCCGCGAGCTCGCTGTCATGGTACCGCTTTGCAGCACGGCTTTCGTCATTTGCGCCAGACTGCCTGCCCAGGTGGGTGAGCCGATCTGATCACTGACCACGCGCAAGTCCTCACCGCGGGCAGCGCGGCCGATGATCGCACTCAAGAAGTTTCCCGGCAGGGAACTGTACAGCCAGGCGGTGCGCAGGATGATCGCCCGCGCCCCCGACGCCCGGATGGCGTTCTCTCCGGCCAGCTTGGTCTGTCCGTAGACGCTGACCGGGGCAGTAGCATCTTCCTCGGTCCAGGCACGCCCCGGACTGCCGCTGAATACGTAATCGGTAGAGTAATGAACGAGCACAGCACCGTGTCCAAGGCACCATTGGGCCAACTGGCCAGGCAGCCAATGATTCAGCATCCGGGCCGCGTCAACCTGGTCTTCGGCCGCATCGACTCCGGTCCAGGCGGCAGGATTGACCACGATATCAGGCTGCACTTCGCGCAATAGCCGTTGCAGCGCATCGGGGTCGGTCAGATCACAAGGGTATGCTCCAGTATTCCGGCTGCTTGTGACCAGCTCACCCATGCCACCCAGGCGGGGCTCCAGGTGCCGGCCGAGCTGACCGTTGGCCCCGGTCAGCAGCACTCTCACGCGGGCAACCGCTCGTGCCCAAGCGTGGCCAGGGGCGGCGCAGCCTGATCCTTGCCCGACAATCCGGCCGGGTTCAGTGGCCAGTTGATTCCGATGTCGGGATCATCCCAGGCAATCGCGGCGTCGCAATCGGGCCGGTAAGGGCGCGTACAAAGGTAGTTGAAGGTCGCCTGCTCGCTAAGCACCTGGAACCCATGGGCGAAGCCTTCGGGGATCCACAACTGCTGGTGGCGCTCGCTATCGAGCTCAACGGACGTCCAGCGGCCAAAATCGGGCGAGCCGGGGCGAATATCCACGGCCACGTCGAAAACCCGTCCCGCGCTCACCCAGACCAGCTTGCCTTGCGGTTCCGGCCACTGATAATGCAGTCCTCTGAGCACCCCACGGGTAGAACACGACGCATTGGCCTGAACGAAATCCGGGCCGATCCCGTGCTCGGCGTAGCGTTCTGCGCGCCAGGTCTCCAAAAACCAGCCGCGCTTGTCGCCGAACAGCGTCGGGGTGATCAAAAGAACCTCCGACAGGTCGGTGGCCTCGACTTTCACGGGCCGATCCGGTGATCGGCGATCATGCGCAGATAATCTCCGTATCCGGATGACGCCAGCGGTTCGGCCAGGGCCAGGAGCTGATCACGATCGATCCAGCCCTGGTGGTAGGCGATTTCCTCGGGGCAGGCCACGCGCAACCCCTGGCGCGATTCCAGCGTTTCGATGAAGCTGGCCGCCTGCTGCAAAGAGGCATGGGTGCCGGTATCCAGCCACGCGTATCCTCGACCCATGCGCTCCACGGTCAGATCGTTGGTGTCCAGGTAGCAGCGGTTGAGGTCGGTGATCTCAAGCTCGCCGCGCGCCGACGGCTCGAGCCCGGCGGCAAAGTCGCAGGCCCGTTCGTCGTAGAAGTACAGGCCGGTCACGGCGTAATTCGATTTCGGATGGGCCGGCTTTTCTTCCAGCGAAACCGCCTGACCCTGTTGGTCCATTTCGACCACGCCGTAGCGCTCGGGATCACTGACCCGGTAGCCGAACACGGTTGCACCCCGGCTCCGACCGGCCGCGCGCGCCAGCAACTCGCGCAAGCCCCCGCCGTGGAAGATATTGTCGCCCAGAATCAGGCAGGAAGGCCCTCCGGCAAGAAAGTCCCGACCGATCAGGAAGGCCTGGGCCAGGCCACCCGGATGGGGCTGCTCGGCGTAGGTCAGGCGCAGGCCCCACTGGCTGCCATCGCCGAGCAAGGCTCGAAACAAGGGCTGCTCATGGGGCGTGGTGATCAACAGGATCTCGTCAATCCCGGCCATCATCAGGGTGCTTAGCGGGTAGTAGATCATCGGCTTGTCGTACACCGGCAACAACTGCTTGCTGATGACCCGGGTCAGCGGGTAGAGCCGAGTGCCGGAGCCGCCGGCCAGAATGATGCCTTTCCTCTTGATCACGTGCAAACACTCTCTTGCGGGAATCACCCGATCGAAGAAGACTAACGCAGATCCAGACGACAGGGTGGCCGGTCTGAAGGTTGCCGCTCAGGCCTGGTCCGCGCTCATCCGCTCGCGTCAGCGCTTTCCTGCCCCACACCCCTGGAAACGCCGAGCCGCTCTGATCGGTAGCGACCATCGCGAATGCGCTGCCACCAGTCGCGGTTGGCCAGGTACCAGTCCACCGTCGCGGCCAGGCCGCGGGTGAAGTCCATCGAAGGCTTCCAGCCGAGTTCGGCATGGATGCGCTCGGCGTTGATCGCATAGCGTCGATCATGCCCCGGGCGATCGGCGACGTATTCGATCAACTCACGGCGCGGACGCGATCCCGGTACGCGCTCGTCAAGCAGATCACACAGCAGATGAACCACGTCCAGGTTCGCCATTTCGGCGTTGCCGCCGATGTTGTAGACCCGGCCCGGCGCCCCCGCTTCCAGCACGCGCAGGATGGCTCGACAGTGGTCGGTCACGAACAACCAGTCGCGCCGCTGCTGACCGTCGCCGTAGACCGGCAGGCGCTCACCTTCCAGGGCATTGATCAGCATCAGCGGAATCAGCTTTTCCGGAAACTGGTAAGGCCCGTAGTTATTGGAGCAATTGGTGATCATGACCGGCAAGCCATAGGTCCGATGCCACGCCCGGGCCAGGTGATCGGCGGCTGCCTTGGAGGCGGCGTAGGGAGAATTCGGCGCGTAGCGATGCTGTTCGGTAAACGCCGGCTCGTCCGCCCTGAGGGTGCCGTAGACCTCATCGGTGGAAACATGGACGAACCGGAACTCCGGATGGCCGGCCTGTCGGTAGTTCAGGGCCGCATCAAGCAGGGTCTGGGTGCCGACGACGTTGGTGCGGATGAACGCACCCGGGTCATCGATCGAGCGGTCGACGTGGCTTTCGGCGGCAAAATGGATCAGAGCGGACGGCTGATGCTCGGAAAACAGGCGGCTGATCAGGCCCGCGTCGCAGATGTCGCCGTGGGTGAACCGGTGACGGTCTGGATTCAGCCCGGCCAGGGACTCGCGGTTCCCGGCATAGGTCAGCAGGTCCAGGTTGACCACCGAGTAATCGGTCGCCTCGAGCACGTGCCGGACGAAATTGCTGCCGATGAATCCGGCACCCCCGGTCACCATCAGTGTGGTCATGACATTTTCCCGAAATGGCGATGGATCAGATCAGAACGGAATGTCGTCTTCCAGCCCCTCCGGGCTCGGCGCCGGGCTTTTGTTACCCGAATCGGACCGGCTGTAGGAACCGGACGAGTCCTCCATCGATCCGGAACCGCCACGGCTGTCGAGCATCTGCATTTCGTTGGCAATGATCTCCGTGGTCCAGCGATCGTTGCCGTCGCGATCCTGCCACTTCCTGGTCTGCAGCCGCCCTTCCAGGTAGACCTTGCCGCCTTTGCGCAGGTATTCACCGGCGATTTCTGCCAGTTTCCCGAACAGCACCACGCGGTGCCACTCGGTATTTTCGCGTTGTTCTCCGGACTGACGATCCCGCCAGGCTTCCGAAGTTGCAACCGACAGGTTGGCCACTGCGTTTCCGCCGGCGGTGTGCCTGGTTTCCGGATCCGCGCCCAGATTGCCGATAAGAATGACTTTGTTGATGCCTCTGGCCATTGCGGGAGCGCTCCTGATTCCTGCCGTGAAGTTGAGCAAAAGTCTAGCACAGCAGCCCGCCAGATCCGCCATCGTCGATTTCTTGCCGTGCTGTAGGAATCCCGCTCGTATAATTGCAGGCAATGAACGATGTCTCCCCCTACGCCGAGGTGCAAACCCTCGCCGATGTACTGCAGCTTGCAACCGCCGACCGCGAACGTGTCGACCGGCTGATCAGGCGCCGCCTGGCCTCCGATGTGGTCCTGGTCAACCAGATCGGGCGTCACATCATTGGCGGGGGCGGCAAACGTCTCAGGCCGCTCCTGCACCTGTTGTGCGCACGCGCAGCGGGCTACCGGGGGCACGACCACATCCAGCTGGCCGCCGTGATCGAGTTCATCCACACCGCCACCCTGCTGCACGACGACGTGGTCGATGAGTCCGGTCGCCGGCGCGGCAAGGAGACCGCTCACCAGATCTGGGGCAATGCAGCCTCTGTTCTGGTCGGCGATTTTCTGTACTCGCGCAGCTTCCAGATGATGGTCGAGATCGACCGTCTCGACGTGATGCGGATCCTGGCCGACACCACCAACACCATCGCCGAAGGCGAGGTGCTGCAACTGATGCAGATGGGCAACGCGGACCTGAACGTGGCTGACTACTTTCGCGTGATTTCGGACAAGACCGCTTGCCTGTTTGCAGCCAGCGCCCGACTGGGTGGCGTTCTGGCCGATCTCGAAGCCGCCGACTGCGAACAGCTGGCCGACTTCGGCCTGCTGCTTGGCCAGGCATTTCAGATTGCCGACGACGTGCTGGATTACCGCGCCAACGACCACGAACTGGGCAAAAACATCGGCGATGATCTCGCCGAAGGCAAAGTCACCCTGCCCCTGATCCTGGCTCTGGAACGCGCCGAGCCGGTCGATCGGCAACATCTGCGCGAAATCATCGTGTCCGGCGGCTCCAGGAAAATGGACCAGGTCCAGCGCATCCTTGACGAGACCAGGGCCCTGGATACTGCGCTCACCCAGGCCAAGGATCTGGCCGCTGCTGCGGCCCAAAAGCTGCTGATACTGCCGCCCACGACCGAGCGCAGCGCCATGGAAGTCCTCGCCCGCTACGCGGTGGATCGATCGCTGTAGTAGTCGGCCACGGCTGCATGGAACTGCTGCCCCCGGTCCTCGAAGTCTCTGAACTTCGGAAAACTGGCGGCACCCGGGCTGAGCAACACGGTTACCGGCGCTTCGCCGGTCATTGACGCCGCCTCCCGCACCGCCGAGGACAGATTGTCGACCGCGTTCATCCCGGCGACGGGTTCAAGACCCGCCTCGGCAAAGGCGCGCGCAATGACCGGGCCGCTGTCGGGCATCAGAACCAGGCCGTGCAGCGGACGATCCCGGCAAAACTCCAGCACGGGCCGCCAGTCGGCCGGACGCACGTAGCCACCGGCGATCAGCACCACCCGCTGCCCGTCCAGGGCCTGCAGCGCGGCCAGGGTCGCATGCGGCGTGGTCGCGATCGAGTCGTTGATCCAGTCGACTCCGTCCCGCCGTGCAACAACCTCGAGGCGGTGTGCAAGCGGCTCGAACGCTTCAAGCGCCCCGACGGCCGTTTCCAGTCCCACCCCCAGGCGCAGGGCCGCCTCCACCGCCAGGGCGGCGTTGTCGAGATTGTGCCGCCCGATCAGCCGCAGACGTTCCAGGCTGGTCAGCCTCCGATCCTGGCTGTACAGGCCATCACCGCTACGGTGAACCAGCGGTGACCGGTTACCGAGCAGGCGGCCCGGCGCGGTCCGGGTATGCTCGCGCAGGGTCTCATCGCCGGCGTTGATCAACAACGGCGCACCGAACAGCAGATCGACCATTCTCATCTTGCTGGCGTAGTAGTGCTGCCAGCCGCCGTGCCAGTCGCCGTGTTCGGGGAACAGGCGGGTCATGATCCCGAAGGCCAGTCGTCCCTCGAGGTCGGCCAACTGGTAACTCGACAGCTCCACGACCACGAGATCGGCGTCGCAGTCCAGGTGGGCCAGCAAGGGGACGCCGATGTTGCCGGCCAGAACAACCCTGCGCCCGCCGGCCGACAGCATCCCGGCCAGCATCGAACTGGTCGTGCTCTTGCCCTTGGAGCCGGTCACGGCCACGACCGGGAGGTCCGGCCGCTCGGCGAACCAGATCGAGCCGGGATTGACGACACGGCCGCCGGCTCGATGAAAACGCTCCAGGGCCGGGTGGAGCACGGGTACGCCGGGAGAACGGATCAGAACCTCGAAGTCTTCCAGCCGGTCATCGAAAGGACCCGCCTGAACGGGAATGCCTTCGGGAACCGTGCCGGATTCGACCAGGACGGTCAGGTCGGCCGCGCTTCGGAAGCGGCGAATGGCCTCGAACGCCGCCTTGCCCTCGCGCCCGAAACCCAGAATACCGACTCGGGCCCGGGCCAGTTCAGCCAGTTTCATCGAGCAACTCCGCCGGAATCAGATGCGGCCCGCCGGGCCGGCACAGTGTATCCAGCGTCGGTACCTCGAGCTCGCCCAGGGCGGCGTTGAGCGCCCGCACCACGACCTGCTCGCACCATTCGGGACGGGCTGCCAGCGCCCGGATCGCCGCTCGCGCCTCGGCCGCCTCGCCCACGCACTCGAACGGCTTGCAGCCATCGAGCGCCAGCAAGGACTTGAAGCCGTCCAGCTGTCGTGAATCGGCCAGCAGATTCGCACCGAAGATCGCAATCAGTTCGTCGGGGGTCATGAACGGGGCCAGGCCCAGGAACACGAAATGGCATTTCGGACAATGCCCACACCAGCGCGAAGTCCTCGCACCGTCGAGATGGAAGTTGCGGTTGCAGGAGGAAAAAACATCGTGGAAGCGTCCGAGCGCCGCAAACTCCTTGCAGATCGCCAGTTCGCGATCCCGACGCAAAAGCGAAAACACGCGCAAATCGGCGGCGATCCAGGTCCGGACCCAGTCGTCAAGCATGCCCTCGAAAGCCAGGGTCTTGGCAAACTGATGATTGATCGACCGACCGCGCGCATCGGTCAGCGTGGCTTCCTCGGCGGACCGTTCATTGGCAAAGACCACTTGGCCGAACCCGCGCAGCAAGGCGAGCACGACCAGTGCTGCGGCATTGATGGCGGTGACCGGCACGTGGCCGTTCCAGGCGCCGGCACGGTTGAACGCGGCCAGGGCCGGATCGAGACGCCGTTCGATGATCAGGTGCTCGTGGCCGATCCGCTGCGCGACCCGCTCGATCAGGGCGGCCTGTCCGACTTGGGCTGTGACGGTTTCCAGTCCGCGTCGATCCAGCCTGGACCAGGCTACGAGGGAGTCTTTACCTCCCCCCATGGCCACCAGAAAAGCTCGATCAAGCGCCTGTTCGTCGGCCGGTGGCGAAGCCTCGGGACCGCCGGCGAAAACCTTGAAACGCTCTACTTCCAGGCCGTTGTTCCAGGCAAATTCGCCCAACCCCTCACGGTAAAGCGTATTCAGCCAGGCGGCCTGACGCTGGTCCGGGCGCTTGCCGGCGAACTCCACGCCGGCCGGGCAGCCGGCTTTCCAGTAACTGATTCCGGCGACCCAGTGCAACAGATCCAGCGCCGCGTCCAGCGCCTGCCGGCGCGCAACGGGGGCAGTGACGGAAAGCGGAAACCGGAACGTTTCGGTGAGCGGATGGCCGTCGAGCCGATAGTTCAAGCGCGCCTCGCCGTCTGCCTCCGAGAACGACCAGCCGGCAAAAACGAACTCGCTGCTGACGGCCGGACGCCATCCGGGCGCAGGTGCCGGGCAGCTCATCTCGTTCAGGAAGCCGCGCTTTGCGGCGTCGGATCGTCCGGCTCCAGGCGGGCGCGCGGCCAGGCACGCAGGACTGCATTGACCAGGGTTGCCAGCGGGATGGCAAAGAAGACGCCCCAGAAGCCCCAGATTCCGCCGAATACCAGGATCGCGGTAATGATGGCGACCGGGTGCAGGTCCACCACCTCCGAAAACAGGATCGGCACCAGAACGTTCCCGTCCAGCGCCTGAATGATGGCGTAGGCAATGATGACGTACCAGAACGGGGCGGTAAAACCGCCGAAGGCAATCAGCGCAACCAGGGCCACCGGAATGGTCACCACCGCGGCGCCGATGTAGGGAATGATGACCGAAAACCCGACCAGCATCGACAGCAACATGGCAAACGGCATCCCGAGCAGGCCGAACACGGCGTAGGTCACGATCCAGACAATCAGAATTTCCAGCGCCTTGCCGCGAACATAATTGGCAATCTGCACATCGACTTCCTTCCAGACCGTCGTCGCCAGGCCCCGGTCGCGCGGCATGTACTTGGCAAACCATCCGATCAGACGGTCCTTGTCCTTGAGAAAAAAGAACACCAGCACAGGCATGAGCACAAGAAAAATCAGCAGGCTGACAATGCCCAGAACGCCGGAGAACGTGACCAGCTCGGTTCCGTAACGCCCGATTTCAGCTCCGAGATTGTCCAGAAGCTGGGAAAGCTGCTCCTGGGAGATCAAGGCCAGTTGATCGGACTCCTCCCCCATCAGACTTTCATCGGAAGGCGCATCCGAGGGCGCGGAGACGAGCTGCGGATAGCGTTCCGGCAGGGTGGCCAGCCAGTCCTGCGCCATGCGGATATAACGCGGCAGATCGGCCACAATGGCTGTGACCTGCCGGGTCAACATCGGCAACAGCCCAAACAGCAGGAAAAACAGCGCCGCCATGAAGGCGGCGAACACGCTGATCACGCTGACCAGGCGCGGCAGACCAAAGCGTTCGAGGCGCTGCACGGCACCTTCGAGCAGGTAGGCGATGATCAGGCTGGCCACGACCGGCGTGAGCATGCGCCCGAACAGCAGGACCACGACCAGCCCCAGGATCAGAAACAGCGCCAGAATGACCACTTGCGGGTCGGAAAAATTGCGCTGGAACCACTCGTTCAGTCGACTAAGCATTCAGGCCAGTATAAATCCAGTTCGGTTTCAACCCCAGCCCGGTAGGCCTCTCCCCGTGGAAGGCTACCGGGCACGTCGACAGCAGGAGTGTTGTAGTGCGGGGATACTCGGACAAAGAGCCGTCGGGCGCGTGCGATTCGCCCTAAAAGTCGACCCTCCAGGTCGCCTGAAGTTCAAGGCTCTGATCCAGACGATCGGAAACAATCCCGAGAACGTTGCCGCCGAAAGCGTATTCGGGTGGCGCATAGGCGGCATTGACCTGAAGTCGCGAACGATCGCCGAAGCCCTTGTTTACGCCGACCATGAAGGCATTCTGGGCCAGTTCGGAGGCCAGGGCGGAAGCCAGGCTTGGAGCGGAAGGCCGAGGCTGCGAACGCGTCCGGTAGTCCATGAACAGTTCCACTTCATCCTGCTGCCACGACCAGCCCAGGCTGTAGACCAGCAAATCGTCCCAGTCGAACTGGGGGCTGGTGCTGTCGCCAAGCAGGGCGTTGAACCGGGCCGGTAGCGACCTGGACGGAAAGGCGCCGACTTCGCTGTAGAAAATCTGCGAAACGCCGAAGTTGACCGACGTTCTCGCACTGGTCTGGAGTTCCATCCCGACCTGCAATCTTGACGGAATATCCAGCTCGGCGCGGCTGCCGTGGACGCCGCGCACGCTGGCGAATTCGTTCATGTCGATGCGCGACTGGAACGCAGCCTGCACCGACAGTCGCTCCATCAACTCGCCACTGAGGGCAAAGCGGATGCCGGCACCGTGGGCCACCTCATCGGACCGGTAGTACCCGCGACCCGGGCCATTCGCGCCGAACGGCTCGTCGCGTTCGTCCAGATTCATTCCTGCCGACACGAAGCGCTGCGTGGCCAGAACTGCCGAAACGGTGAAGACACCTCGATCAGCCATGGAGGCGCTGACTCCCGGCATCAGCACCGACCGCTCCAGCCTCTGCCCATTGCCGCTGACGGGGGAAGCGCCGGACAGGTCGAGGGCAACGTTGCGCTGAACCAGGCTGAGACCGGGCACAAACCGGTCAGACTGCATCAGGCCGACGGCAAAATCAGGCAGCAGCGCCCGTTCATCGAGCATCAACCAGCTGATGCGCGGGGAAGCAGGCCCCGACAGCTTCTCGAGATCCGGGGTCAGTTCATGGATCAGATACTCTTCCCACGGGCCCAGTTCGAAGGCGACCAGAAACCACGCCAGGTTGCTGTGCGACGGGGAAATACTCGCCGCGGAACGGGCGAACGCAGACGAGCCCGAACCCATCAGGAGGCCGGCCAGCACACAAAACAGAATCGCTCTGGATTTCACTCGTTAACGGCACGCACAGTCCAGTCCGTAGTGTACGCACTCCGTTGGCAAAAATACAACGGCTGGATGAACTTTTCGGCCCGCATTCCGCGCTGAAACCAGGACACAGGCGCAGATCAGGGGCGAGCGGGACTTCTGCCGGAATGTGGCGTGATCACAACAAGACCGGCCGCAGCCGGGGAAAATCCCGCGGCATTCGCCGCCCTGACCGCCGTCGGCTGAAGCCGGGGCCTTGCAAAGAACCTGTTCTTGCGGCCGTCCGACCACGAAGTGGCCGGCACACCCTGGAGCAAATTGTCAGCGTACGCGTTCGCTGATCGCCTCGGCAAAGCCGGCGGTGGTGCCGTTTCCGCCCAGGTCCGGCGTGGTCCGGTCAGCGCTGCCGATGGCATCACCGATGGCCAGACGCAGGCGACGCGCCTTGTCGTGCATTTCCAGGTACTCCAGCATCTGGGCCGCGGCCAGCAACAGCGCGCAGGGGTTGGCGATGCCGCGTCCGGCAATGTCGGGCGCCGAGCCGTGAACTGCCTCGAACATGGCCGCCTTTTCGCCGATGTTGGCTCCCGGGGCAAGCCCCAGCCCGCCGACCAGGCCTGCGCACAGGTCGGAGATGATGTCGCCGAACAGGTTGGTGGTCACGATGACGTCGAATCGCTCCGGGCGCATGACCAGCTGCATGCAGGCGTTATCGACGATCATGTCGTCGCAATCCACATCGACGTATTCGGACGCCACGTCCCGGGCCACGCTCAGGAACATGCCGGTCACGTCTTTGAGGATATTGGCCTTGTGGACGACGGTGACGCGTTTGCGCCCGTTCCGGCGGGCCAGCTCGAAGGCGAAGCGGACGATGCGCTCGCAGCCGGACCGGGTTGCAATCATTTTCGATTCAGCCCGGCTGCCGTCGGGCGTGGTGAACGCACCTTCTCCCAGGTAAGCGCCTTCGGTGTTCTCGCGCACCGTGATCAGGTCGACGTTTTCGTAGCGCGACATCGATCCCTTGAAGCTGATCGCCGGGCGAACGTTTGCATACAAGTCGAAATGGCTGCGCAGGGCCACGTTGAGCGACTTGAACCCACCCCCGACCGGCGTGGTCAGCGGGGCCTTCAGGGCAATCCCGTTGGTTTCGATGGACTGCAGGGTCGCGGCCGGCAGAAGATCACCGGTTTCATCCTGGGCGGCCAGGCCGGCCAACTGGAAGTCGTAGACCAGCCCTGCATCAAGGGCATCGAGCACCTTCAACGAGGCATCCATGATTTCAGGGCCGATTCCATCGCCCCGAATGACGGTAATTTGCTGCTTCACGGGATTTTCCTCAGGCCCAGGGCCAGCTCGAACGAGCACAGGATTATACCGGGAGCCGGCGATCGCACCAGCGCCGGATTCAGGCCGCGCCAGCCAGAAGAGCGTCGAGCTCGCCTTTTCGGTCCATCAGGCTGAGCTCGTCGTAACCGCCGACATGATGGTCGCCGATGAAAATCTGGGGCACGGTATGGCGGCCGCTTCGTTGCATCATTTCGGCTCGTTTCTCGCTTTGGCGATCCACCGGCACCTCGGTCCAGCGCACCCCCTTCGACTGCAGCAGACTGCGGGCGGCCACGCAGTACGGGCAAGCGGCGGTCGCGTACATGACAACGGGAGAATGGGTCATGGATTCACTCCTGATCTTTGATTCGATACGGTTTGTGGCGGTGCCTTGTCACAGGCACCAATCCGGTTTCGGCAAGCCTCCGTACTTGCAAGCGAGGCGAACCGGGCCGCCGGGAAACAGGCGGTACAGCCAGCGGCTACCACCGTTTTCTGCGTCAAACTGCCTGGACGCGGCCACCAGGGTGCGCATCAGTGGAGGATTGCCGTAACGCTGATGATACCCGCGCACGAAATCAATCAGCCACCAGTGGCCCTCTTTCAGTTCGATCCCGTCGGCGGCAGCCAACTGACGAGCGATCTGCGGGCTCCAGCGTGCGCCACAGGCCAGGTGCCCATCGGCGTCGAGCTCGACGTGTTGCATCGCCGGCTGACGCTTCAAGGGCTTTTCGGTCATGCCCTTATCCACGTGCGCTGGGCGAATCGCAGCGGCAATTCCGCGGCAGCAAGTCCGGTCACGCCGGGGGCCAGCGAATCAAACGGGTCCGAGTCGTCCGTCGAGACAACGAACAGACTGGCCAGCCCCTGTTCGGCAAGCTGCAGCCAGGCGCCGGCGGCCGGCCCCGAGAGCAAGCTCGCAGCGTTGTTTTCAAACACCACCTCGACCGGCAAATCAAGACTGGCTGCCGCAAGCACCAGTTCCAGCAACTCGCGCGCCTCCCGCTGCGGCGGAGGCGCCGGAATCGACACCACATAGCGTCGCCGCTCAGACACGATCAAGCCCCCCGAAGCTCTCGACCCGCTCCGCCCCATCTGCCGCATCCCAGAACTGAACCAGGCTGCCCGGCTGCCAGGGCGGAGGCGGTGGTGCCGGGTAACGGCGCTGCCATGCCGCTGAACACACCATCAGTTCCATCCCGCCCCTGCGCCACTGCGCGGCGGTCGAAGACGGTGTCGCCACCGCCCAGTCGACTCCGGCACTGTGAAAAAACAGCAGGCCGGACGATCCGCTTCGAGTCCACTGCAGAATCCGCTCCTGCACCCGGCTCGCTGTGGCCGCGTCGGGTCGGCAACGGATGAGCATGACCTGGCGACAAGACACCGGCTATCCTCTGAGCCCAGATGAAACAATCGACGCTCTTCCCGGTCTTAAAGGTGCCATGACGTCATTCCTTCGATCCATTTTGCTGGCTGCAGGCATTGCCGGTCTCGCCGTTAGTGTATCGGCCCAGCAGGAGGTGCGTCTGCCCGACATGGGCAGCACGACCACGCGCGTCCTGTCGCCCGAGCAGGAGCGAACCTTCGCCCGGGATTTCGAACGTTTCCTGCGCGCCAACAATCTGCTCATCGAAGATCCCCTGATCCGGGGATATATCAAGGACATGGCTTTTCGACTGGTGTCGTTTTCAAGCCGCAACGACGCGCCGTTCAGCTTTTTCATCATCCGCGAGCCCAGCATCAACGCCTTCGCCGCTCCCGCCGGCGTCATCGGCCTGCACTCCGGCCTGATCCTGACCGCCGAGACCGAGGCCGAGGTCGCCGGCGTTGTCGCCCATGAAATCGCCCACATTACCCAGGACCACCTCGCCCGGGCGATGGAGGCCCAGCAGGCCACCTCGCTTCCGACCATGCTCGCGACTCTCGCCCTGGCTGTCGCCGCCGGAGCGGCGGGCAGCCCGGATGCCAGCCAGGCGGTTTTGATGAGCGGGATGGGCCTGGCCCAGCAGTTCGCCATCAATCACACCCGCCAAAGCGAGGCCGAAGCGGACCGTGTCGGCATCAGCCTGATGGCCGCGGCCGGCTACGACCCGCACGGAATGGCCGCATTTTTCGAGCGTCTCAACACCGCCAGCCGGGCGATGGGCCAGGGTCCACCGGAATACCTGCGCACCCACCCGCTGACCGTGCATCGGATTGCCGAAGCCCGCAGTCGCGCCGACAGCCTGCGCGTTCGCCAACCCCGCGAAGACGACATGTTTCATTTCGTCCAGGCCCGCCTGCGCGTGATCATGAGCAACCGGCCCGACCAGGCCATCGAATGGTTCCGGTTGCGCATGGCGCGCGAGGATCGTCCGGCCGATGCGATGCGCTATGGACTGGTGATGGCCTTGACCCGGACGCGTGATTTCGACCAGGCCCAGAAGTACCTGGATGAACTGCTCGACGCCCAACCCAATCGCCAGATTTATCTCCTGCTGCAGGCCGAACTGCTGCTTGCCCGAGGCCGGGGCCAGGATGCCATCGAAATCCTCGCCGATCTCTATCGATCCTTCCCCGGCAGCGCGCTGGTTACCAGCCAGTACGCCGAGGCGCTGATGCACGACAAAAACGAAGAACTCGCTGCCCGGGCCGCTACCGTGATCCGGGCCCATCTGCGCGACCATCCGACCGACCTGCGCATGACCGAACTGCTCGCCCAGGCCGCCGACCGATCCGGCGACAGAGTGCGCGCATCCGAAGCCCTGGCGGAAAGTTATTACCTGCGCGGCGGCGTTCCCGAAGCCATCGAGCAACTGGAAAAAGTGCTGCAGCGAACGGATCTGGACTACTACCAGCGGGCCCGAATCAGCGCCCGGCTGACCGAGTTGCGCAGCCTCCATTTCCGCCAGCTCAATACCGCACGCTGATTCTCCGCCAGCCCTCCGTCGGGCATGCTTGGTGTAAAGTGAAAGCTTCACTTTATTGAATCCGGCGAGCCCACACCACCATGTCCACAGCCGATCAGGCACTGACCCGAAGCGTCAGCCAGCAGGCACCCGAACTTGCCGAGTGGCGCAGCGAAGACCTTGACCCCCCGGAATTGCTGTTCAACCGCGAGCTCAGCCTGCTGGCCTTCACTCGCCGGGTACTGGAGATGGCCCGTGACCGGCGCGTTCCGCTGCTGGAACGGCTCCGCTTTCTGTGCATCTCGTGCACCAATCTCGACGAGTTTTTCGAAGTACGGGTTGCCTCGGTTCGGCAACGCATGCAGCATGGCGCCAATCAGCCCGGTCCGGACGGAATGACTCCGAAAGCGATTCTCGAGGCGATTGGCGCGGCCGCGCTCGAGATGATCGAGCAGCAGTACAGCGTCATGAACGATGAACTGACCCCGGAGCTGGCCGAACAGGGCATCCATATCGTGCGGCGCACCGAATGGACCCGCCGCCAGCGGCGCTGGCTGCACCGACACTTCCGCCAGGAACTGATGCCGGTTCTGAGTCCGCTGGGGCTTGACCCGGCCCACCCCTTTCCGCGAATCCTGAACAAGAGCCTCAACTTTGCCGTCTCGCTGGAGGGCCAGGACGCCTTCGGACGCGACAGCGGCATGGCCCTGGTCCGGGCTCCGCGATCCTTGCCGCGCATCATCCGGATTCCGAAAAGTTACACGCGCGGCCCCAACGACTTCGTCTTCCTGTCGTCGATCCTGCATGCCTTCATCGACGAACTGTTTCCCGGCATGAAGGTCCGCGGCTGCTATCAGTTCCGCGTCACCCGCAACTCCGAGCTGTTCGTCGACGAAGAGGAAATCGAAGATCTCGCCCGGGCCCTGGAAGGCGAACTGCTCGGGCGCGGATTCGCCGAAGCCGTGCGCCTGGAAGTCGCGACCAACTGTCCCGACAACATCGCCCGATTCCTGGCCAGCAAGTTCGGTCTCGGCGAAGACAGCATGTACCGCTGCGATGGGCCGGTCAACCTGAACCGGATGAGCGCGATTTGCGATCTGGCCGATCGGCCGGAGCTGAAATTCACGGCCTTTCAACCCCATACACCGAAAGCCCTGCTGCCCGGGGGCAATCTGTTTGCCGCCATTCGGCGCAAGGACTGGCTGCTGCACCACCCCTACGACAGTTTTCAGCCGGTGGTCGATCTGCTCCGGCAGGCGGTCAGCGATCCGGACGTGCTCGCCATCAAGCAGACCTTGTACCGCACCGGCGTGGATTCGGCGCTGGTCGGTTTGCTGGTCGAAGCAGCCCGCAAGGGCAAGGACGTGACCGTGATCGTCGAACTTCGCGCCCGCTTCGACGAGGAAGCCAACATCACGCTTGCCACGCGCATGCAGGAGGCCGGCGTGCAGGTGGTCTACGGGGTGGTCGGGCACAAGACCCACGCCAAGATGATGCTGCTCGTGCGGCGCGAACGCGGCCACCTGCACCGTTACGTCCACCTGGGCACCGGCAACTACCACCAGGGCACGGCCAAGGCCTACACCGACTGGAGCCTTCTGAGCGCCGATCCGGATCTGGCTCAGGACGTCCATCGCATTTTCCTCCAGCTTTCGGGCCTGGGCAGGGTGCAGGCCCTGAATCAGCTCATCCAGTCGCCTTTCGATCTGCATCGTTTCCTGCTCGACCGGATCGCCAGGGAAACCGCACACGCCGAGGCCGGTAATCCCGCCCGCATCTGCGCGAAAATGAACTCGCTGACCGAGCCGGAACTGATCCGGGCGCTCTACCGCGCGTCGCGCGCCGGGGTCGAAGTCCGCCTGGTCGTGCGCGGTATCTGCTGCCTGCGTCCGGGTGTCCCCGGGCTGTCGGAAAACATCCGTGTGCGCTCCATTCTCGGGCGCTTTCTCGAGCACAGCCGGGTTTACCACTTCGCCAATCACGGCCAGCCGGAGACCTTCGCCGCCAGCGCTGACTGGATGGAAAGAAATTTATTCCAGCGCGTCGAAACCTGTTTTCCGATTACCGCGGCCAAAGCGGCCGAGCGCGTACTGCGCGAATCCATCGAGCTGGCTTTCGCCGACAACCGCAGCGCCTGGGAACTGCAGCCGGATGGCGACTACCGGCTGGTCTATCCAGACAATGAAGAAGACAGCATCGCCCTGCAGGAGGTGCTGATGAGCGAAGCGACGGATGCCTGAACGCCAGCTCTACGCCGCAGTCGATCTCGGCAGCAACAGCTTTCACATGATTGTCGCCCGGGTAGAACACGGCGAGCTGCGCGTGATCGACCGGATCAAGGACATGGTCCGACTGGCCGGAGGGCTCGACGAAAAAGGGCGGCTCGACCCGGCCACGCGTGAAATCGCGCTCGCCAGCCTGGCCCGCTTCGGTCAGCGGCTCAGGGACATTCCGGAAACCAACCTGCGCGCGGTGGGAACACAGACTTTCCGTCGCCTTGACAACCCGGCCGGATTTCTCGTGGTCGCGGAGACCGCGCTGGGCTGCCCGATCGATATCGTCAGTGGCCGCGAAGAGGCTCGCCTGGTCTATACGGGTGTCCGCCAGGGGATGCCGGCCGACGTCAGCCGCCGCCTGGTCATCGACATCGGTGGCGGATCGACCGAAATCGTGGCAGGCGACACACTTGATCCGGTGCTTGCCGAAAGCATCCCCTTCGGCTGTGTTGCCACCACCCGGATGGCCTTCCCCGATGGTCGCATCGACGCACGCCGCTGGCGCGACGCCCGGCGCATGGTTCTGGGCGAGCTGCAGCAATTCAGCAGCAGCTTTCGTCACTATGGATGGGACCAGGCCGTGGGTTCATCGGGAACCATCAAGGCCGTGCAGGCCATGCTGAGCGCAATCCGGCCGGATGCCCCGGCCGGGATCAATCGTCAGGGACTGTCCGAATTGCGCGAGCGAATGATCCAGGCCGGCCACATCGACCGGATCGACCTGGACGGGCTCTCGCAGCGGCGCCGGCCGGTGATCTCCGGCGGGCTGCTGATCCTGGATGCGGTCTTGAAAGCGCTGGCCATCGACCGGCTGGATGTTTCCGACTTCGCCCTGCGCGAAGGTCTGCTGCATGACCTGGTCGGGCGCCTGGGTGACCATGATCCGCGCGACAAGAGCGTCGACGCAATGGCCCGGCGCTACGACTGCGACATCGCCCAGGCCGACCGGGTCAGCGACTGGGCCGGCGCGGGTTTTGACCAGGTCGCTGAAGCCTGGGGCTTGCGCGATGGCCATCGTGAACTCCTGCTGTGGGCGGCCAGGCTGCACGAAATCGGTCTCGCGGTTTCCCACGAGGGCGCACCGCAGCACGGCGCCTACATACTCCAGCATGCCGACATGCCGGGCTTCACCCGCCAGGAGCAGGCGCTGCTGGCCTGTCTGGTAGCAATGCAGCGCGACAAGCCGGATTCCCAGCCGATCGACGATCTGCCGCCGCGATTGCGCGACCTCGCCCGCCGCTTGCTGATGATTCTGCGCCTGGCGATCACCATCAGCAGGGCACGTTCGGATGCCGACTGCAGCGATTTCGCACTGTCGGTGCGCAAGAGCAATCGGATCGAACTGGCCCTGCCGGAAGACTGGCTGGCCTCCCATCCCCTTACCCGCCATGACCTTGCACAAGAACGCGAGCATCTGCAGCGCCTCGGTCTGCAACTGCGTCTGACCACCCTGCCGCCGACCCCGGGCCATGACGAACTGGCGACCTAGCGGGCGCATCGAATGGCTGCACCGACGCGCCAGGGTGCAACAACGGATTCGAGATTTCTTCGCCGATCGTTCCGTGACCGAGGTCTCGACGCCGTTGATTACCCCGGCCGGGGTCACCGAGCCGCACATCGAAAGCCTGTCGATTGCGGGTGTACCGGGCTATCTGCGAACCTCGCCGGAATACTTCCACAAGCGCCTCCTGGCCTCGGGTTTTGGTGACCTGTACGAACTCGGGCCGGTTCTGCGCGCCGGCGAGCATGGACGAGAGCATCGAACCGAGTTCACCATGCTGGAGTGGTATCGGCTGGGCATGGACTGGCAGCAACTTGCCGACGAAACCGTCGACCTGGTGATCGCCTGCGACCGGCGACGGAAACCGGCCTGGCGGGTGCAGCGGATCGCCTGGCGACAGCTGTTCATCCAGATCCTGGATTTCGATCCGCTGGAAGCACCGGACCGGACCATTCAGGCGGCAACTCCGGACCTGCCGGCCGCCTGCGACCGTCAGATGCGCCTCGATTACCTGCTGGGTACGCAGATTCAGTCGGGATTTTCAGCCGATCAGCTCACCGTCGTTCACCATTTTCCGGCCGAGCAGGCCGCACTGGCGCAGCTCGATCCCGAAGACCCGCGCCTGGCGCTTCGCTTCGAGATCTACGCCGGCAGAATCGAGCTGGCAAACGGGTACCAGGAACTGACCGACCCCGTTGAACAAGGTCAACGCTTCGAACAAGACAATGCGGTCCGGCGGTCACGAGGCCAGCCGCCCATGCCGGTCGACGAAGGTTTGCTGGCCGCGCTCAGCCATGGACTCCCGGCCTGTTCAGGGGTCGCCCTCGGTATCGATCGGCTGATGATGGCGCTGCTTGCAGCCGACGATTTATCCGAGGTCGTGACTTTCGCCTGAAACCTCGGGGCCGGGCGACCTCCCGCGAGTCGGGCGCCGCTCGCGCAGGATGTCCCGGATCAGACCGACCCTGGACGACAGCGACAGATTGTTCGGAGTGTAGGTGCGGCGTATCGTCGCGCCTTCGACATCGACCGCAGATCTGCCGTCGCTGATCCGCACCACGGCACCAGCTGCATCATCGACCGGCAGGGGAAAGCCGTAAACCACGATGCCATCGGTCCGCTCCAGAGCAAGCAGGCTGCGCGGATAGCTGCGCGCAATGGGATCTGCCGGGGTGGTCTTGGAGGTCGACGGATGGAACTCTACCCGGCCGTCGTCCAGGATCAGTTCCTGAACTCGCGCCGGCCAGATTTCCAGCAGCGCATGGCGCGCAGGCACGATGGCCAGCCCAAAGCCGACCGTCACCAGCACCAAAGCGGCAATGGCAGAACGGAACCATCGGAGACCGGGGCTTGGCAACACGGTGAAAATATAGCACGATGGCCCATCAGCTATCGCCTGAAGATCGGCGCAGGGTGCAGGAGTTGCCGACGACCGATGACACAGAACGCAAGCATCCAGCTGGCGCGGATGGCAGAACTGGGCATGCTGGGCGAGTTGATCCGGACCCAGCTTCCCGATGTGGTACACGCCGGCCCGTCCAAGGATACTCTTCAGCGCCAGCTTTCCTATCTGATTGAAGACGGCTGTCTGATCACGGCCCGACACGAAGGCCGCTACCACGGGGTGGTCGCCCTCGACCTGCTCGACGGCCGGGTCACCGCCTGTTATCTGGATCCCGCACTGGCGGATGCCACAACGCCGCGCAGACTGATGCAGGCGGCAGAGAAACGCGCCCTGATGTTCGGCCTGCGCAAGCTGGAGTGCTGTGTTCGGGCACCGGCACTGCGCTTCATGCGCTCGATCGGTTTCGAACTGGCCGCGGCCGAAGCCGCGGCCTCGCAGGCAATTCTGGTCACGAAACAACTTGAAGAAAATGCCCCGGCCTGGATCAAGGACGTCTTCGCCCTGCACGGGCAACTCGGGATTCCGGACGATTACGGTGCCCGTCACCGTCTCGTCATGGTGCCCGATGCCCGCAACCTGGACTCGATCGGCTTCGACGTCTACGACCGCGAGCAATGGCTGACGCCGGAGGCGGCGAAGAGCTGGCGCAAAATGCACGAAACCGCCGTACGCGCCGGGGTCGAGTTACAGGTGGTCTCGGCGTTCCGGAGCCGAAAATACCAGGCCGGCCTGATTCGCGGCAAGCTCGACAAGGGCCAGACCATCAACAGAATCCTTTCGGTGTCTGCAGCCCCGGGGTTCAGCGAACATCACAGCGGACGCGCTCTGGATCTCAAGTGCCCGGGGGAGCCGCCGGTCGAAGAAAGCTTTGCCCGCACCCGCGCCTATCGCTGGCTGAAAGCCAATGCGCGCTACTTCGGTTTTCAGGAAACGTTTCCGCAGAGCAACCGCCACGGCATCATCTGGGAACCTTGGCACTGGTGTTTTCGACCCAGCCACAGCCAGGCATCATGAAGAACGCGAGGACAGCCGCGGCACGGGCATCGAGTGTTGCTCCGCGCTGATTTCACGTAGCGTCAGGCCTTGCGGATTTCATCGAAGGCGGCAAGAGCGCGGGCACGGCTGCCCTTGAGGTCCACGATCGCACGCGGGTAGCCATGCCCACTCTCGCCTTCACCCACCGGCTGGTGCAGCAAACGCCCGGAACGACCCGCCAGTTCCGGGCACCAGCGTCGCACATAGGTGCCGTCAGGATCGAACTTCTGGCCCTGCAGTACCGGATTGAACACGCGGAAATAAGGGGCTGCGTCGGCACCGCATCCGGCCGTCCATTGCCAGCCGGCCGAGTTGTTGGCCAGATCCGCATCGACCAGCGTGTCCCAGAACCATCTGGCGCCCTCAACCCAGGGAACCAGCAGGTTCTTGGTCAGGAACGAAGCCACGATCATGCGAACCCGATTGTGCATCCAGCCGGTCTGCCAGAGCTCGCGCATGCCCGCGTCGACCATGGGAATCCCTGTCGTGCCGCGCTGCCAGGCCTCCAGGTCATCGGCATAGTCCGTCCGGGCCCGCCATGGAAAATTCTTGTACTGCTCCTTGAGCGGCTCACCGGGCAAACCAGGATGCTGGAACAGCAGGTGGGCCGAAAACTCGCGCCAGGCGATTTCGCGCAGGAAGGACAAAGCGCCCTGCCCCGCCGGCAATTCGCCGGATTCGTTCAGCGCGCGCACGACCTGGCCCGGCGACAGTTCGCCAAAGTGCAGGTGCGGCGACAGGCGCGAGGTCGCGTGCCGGTCCGGTCGGTCCCGACCCTTGTCGTACAGACCGATCCGGTCGTCGACGAATTCGTCCAGTCGTCGTCTTGCCGGCAGCTCGCCGGGGCGCCAGCGCGAACTGAATTGCGAGGCCCAATCCGTGTCCGGCAACAGCTTCAGGTTCTCGATGCATTCGCTCACCGGCCAGCGTGCAGGCGGCTGGAGCACGCGCGGCTCGGGCGAGGCCGCAGGCGAGGACCAGCGTTGCTGCATGCGTTTCCAGAACGGGGTGAAAACGAGATAGGGCGAACCGTCCCCCTTGAGCAACTGCTGCGGCTCGAACAACAGGGCGCCGCCGAAGCTGCGCACGGTCGTGCCCTGCTTGCCCCAGTCGGCTTTCAGCCGCGAATCGCGGTCGACAAAAGCCGGCTCGTAGAGGCGGTTCCAGTAGATTGCTTCTGCGCCGGTCGCGTTGCGAATCCGATTCATCTGCTCGGCGGTCTGGCCACGCGCAAGGATCAGGCGGCTGCCGCGTTGCCGAAGCCGTTCGTCCAGATCCACCAGGCTGTGATGCAGCCACCAGCGACTGGCCGAGCCGGGCTTCCAGTCGCCCTCGGCATCCGGGTCCCAGATGAACACGGGCACGATTCGATCGTGCGCGCTTCGGGCGTGATCAAGGGCCGGGTTGTCGGCCAGACGAAGGTCACGGCGAAACCAGACAATGGCGGTGGACGTCATGGGTTCACTCTCGATCCTCGGTCGTCAACGGCCGATGAAGATCAGGCTTTGGCGCGACGCTCCTGGCGGGCCGAATCCGAACGGCGCACAGCCAGCTCATCGAGGTAGCCGGCATCCAGTCCGGTGACGTACTCACCGTTGAAACACGAGCTGTCAAAGCCGGCCAGTTTGCGGTTCTTGCCCAGCACGGCTTTTTCCAGGTCGGCCAGATCCTGGTAGATCAGGCGATCGGCCCCGATTCGGCGGCAGATTTCTTCCTCGCTGCGACCGGCGGCGATCAGCTCGCTGGTCGCCGGCATGTCGATGCCGTAGACGTTGGGATAGCGCACCGGCGGCGACGCCGAGGCGAGATAGACCTTGCGCGCCCCGGCCTCGCGAGCCATCTGGATGATCTGGCGCGATGTGGTGCCGCGCACGATGGAATCATCGACCAGGAGCACGTTCTTGTTGCGAAACTCCAGCGAAATGGTATTGAGCTTGCGCCTGACCGAGCGGGCACGCTCCTCCTGACCGGGCATGATGAACGTGCGCCCGATGTAGCGGTTCTTGATCAGACCCTCGCGGTACTTCACCCCGAGCATGTGCGACAACGGCAGACAGGCCGTACGGCTGGTATCGGGCACCGGAATGACGACGTCGATGTCGTGGTTGGGCCACTCGCGCAGAATCTTCGCGGCCAGCGCCTCCCCCATGCGCAGGCGCGCCTTGTACACCGACAGATCGTCGATCATGGAGTCGGGACGGGCAAAATAGACGTACTCGAACAGGCACGGCGTATGCGGCCGGGCGTCCGCGCTGCGGTGGCGGTACAGCTCGCCATCGAGCGTGATGAGCACGCTCTCGCCGGGCTGCAGATCGCCAATCAGGTCGAAACCGAGGATATCGAGCACCACGGACTCCGAGGCAATGATGTACTCCCTGCCCTCGCGCGCCTCGCGCTGACCCAGCACCACCGGCCGGATTCCATGCAGGTCGCGAAACCCGAGCAGGCCGACGCCGGCAATGAGAGCAACCGTGGCGTAGCCGCCCCGACAACGCCGGTGCACTCCGTCGACGGCGGAGAAGACGCGGGCCGGCGTCATGGTGTTGCCGTCATGGTGGACCAGCTCGTGGGCCAGGGCGTTGAGCAGGACCTCGGAATCCGATTCGGTGTTGATGTGCCGGCGATCATGGGCAAACAGGTCGCCGCTGAGCTCGTCGGAGTTGATCAGATTGCCGTTGTGCCCCAGGGCAATGCCGCAGGGCGAGTTGACGTACATGGGCTGAGTCTCGTCGGGCCGATCGCAACCGGCGGTCGGATAGCGCACGTGGCCGATACCGACATCACCGGTCAGCCCGGCCATGGAACTCTCGCCAAACACGTCACGAACCAGACCCAGGCCGCGCGCCGAACGCATCCGGTTCCCGTCCAGCGTGGTCATCCCGGCCGCATCCTGGCCGCGATGCTGCAGAATCGTCATGGCGTCATACAGGCGAGCCGCAACCGGTGTCCGGCCAAAAATTCCGACAATTCCACACATGAGTTATCTGGCCTCCGGACCATGATCTGGCGGCACATATTCTCGCACCGTTTCGGGGAAATAGCTGACCGCCACGACGGCCAGGCGCTCGAACTCCGGCAACAGGCGCGACTCCTGCCACCACGGGTCCTCGGGAAAGGGAGTGAATCGGGCGATGATGACCGCGGCCAGGACAATCGCAACACCGCGCATGGCGCCGAACAGCGCACCGACCAGGCGGTCGGTTCCGCTCAATCCGGTGCCCGCAACCAGCCTGCCGAGCAGATAGTTGATCAATCCACCAACCACCAGGACCAGCACAAAAACCCCGACAAACGCGATGATCATTCGCACCGACGGCAACTCCACCCAGGGCTGCATTCGCTCAGCCAGTGGATTCGTCGCCAGCAGGCCGGCATACACGGCCGCGATCCAGACCAGCAATGAAAAGACTTCGCGGATGAAACCTCGAAACAGGCTGACCAGCATCGAGACCGCGCAAATCGTCAGAATCGCCAGATCGGCTCCGTTCACGGCGAACTGCTCATGGATGGCTGACGATCAAACCTTCCAGACCGGCCCGTTCCAGCACTTCCGCTTGCAGGTCCTGTGCTTCGGATCGATCGGCCACCGTGCCGACTCGAACTCGCCAGATCGAACGCGAGCCGGTTTCGTCGGGATGAATGAAGGCCCGGAAGCCCTGATCGGTGAGCTGCTCGAGCAAGCGGTCGGCATTGTCCCTGGATGCGAACGAGCCGACCTGGATGGCCAGACCTGGCGCGGCGACGTCGCTGGCAGCCGACCGACCGGGCGTCTCGCGCACGACCGGCTCGACGCCGCTGACGGTTGCGGCGATCTGGGCACGGGCCCGCTCGGCCTGCGTACGACTCTCATAGGGTCCGGTCGAGACCCGGTGCAGCCGCGCTTCGCCGCGCACCATGACGTCGACACCGGCCTCGTGACCGAGACGACCGAGCTGCTCCATGACCTGATCGGCGGTTGTCGCCGAACTGAAACTGGCGACCTGTACAAGCCAGTCCCCCGCCGACGAGGCGGGCGGCACCGGGTCAGGCTCCGACGGGGCTGTCGGCTCGGGTTCTGCGGCCGCTTCCGGCGGTGGACTGTCCGGTTCGGCTGGCGCCGGCGCATCAGGCACGGGTTCGGGTTGCGTTTCAGGCTCCGGCACGTCGTCGCCCGGCTCCGGCTCGATCAGCGCGATCTCCGATTCGCGGGCATCGGGCACGGCTGGCTCGGCCGGCTCGGCCGGCGGCGACGGGACCTCTCGCGCCCGCTCCGGATCCAGCGGCAGGCGTCTGACCTCGCGCCGATCGGACGGCGGCGGCGGCAGATCGATCGCGGAATCGCGCACGGTTTCACGCGCACCGTCACTGTCGAACAGCATCGGAACGAAAATCACCGCCAGGGCGATCAATATGGCCGCACCGACAAGGCGTTGTTTCAATAGTTTGTCCATTTCTACCGTCCGTGAGGCTGGTGCAGTTCAGGCCAGGCCGCCGCCACGGTCCGAAACGAACCGAACACGACCACCCGGTCGTCCGGGGCGGAGTCCTGCAGCGCTTGTTTCAGCGCCGCCGGCACCGATTCTACCGCCTCGACCCGGCCAGCGACAGGAATGTCTCGAAGACTCTGGGCCAGGGATTCACCGCTACGGTCTCGATCACCCCCCAACGGCGCCACCAGCCAGCGGTCGAAACATCGGTCCAGCGCCCGGCCGATCGCGCGGACGTCTTTTCCGGCCAGAAGACCGAACACCGCAGTGCTGCGCCCCGCAGCGGGCCCAAGTCCCCGGGCCAGCGCCCGGGCAGCCGCGCCATTGTGGGCGACGTCCAGCCAGACCTCGGGTCGGGTCGAAACGCGTTGCAGGCGTCCCGGCAAGGCGACATTCTCCAGTCCCTGCGCGAAATGCGGCTCGTCAGGACCGGAATTCGCCGGCAGCTGGCGCAGTGCCGTGACCGCGCAGGCGGCGTTGGCCATCTGCCAGGGTCCGGCCAGCGCCGGCCTGGGCAGCGAAATCGACTGCTCACCCCAGGACACGCGCAACCCGCCGCCCTGTTCGGCGCGCCAGCGGAAGTCGCGACCAGCCAGCCAGAGGCGGGCCCGGCTTGCCCGCAGGACTTCGAGCAAACCGCGCGGCAGGCGGCGCTCGCCGACGATCAGCGGGCGACCCGGGCGAGCGATGCCGGCCTTTTCGCGGCCGATGCTCAGGCGCGTGGGCCCCAGCCAGTCAACGTGATCCAGGCCGATGGAAGTAATCACGGCAACATCGGCGTCGACTGCATTGACTGCATCCAGCCGCCCGCCCAATCCGACCTCGAGCAAGAGCAGGTCCGGCCGCACGCGGGCGGCCAGGCTCAGGGCCGCCAGCGTTACATGCTCGAAATAGGTCAGCTCGGTGCGGCCGCGCTGGTCTTCCACCTCATCCAGGGCCGCCACCAGATCCCCAGCCTCGACCCATTCTCCGTTGGAGCGAATGCGCTCGCGAAAATCCAGCAAATGGGGGGAGCTGTAGGCCAGGGTACGCAAACCGGCCGCCCGGGCAATGGACTCCATCATGGCAACCACCGAGCCCTTGCCGTTGGTGCCGGCGACGGTGATCACCGGGCAACCGGGCAATCCGCCGGGCAAGCGCTCGAGCACGCTGCGCACCCGGTCCAGGCCGAGCTCGATGCGCGCTTCCGGCGAGCGCGTTTCCAGGCGCCGCAGCCAACGCTGAAGAGAAGAGTTCAAAGTCGGGGTTCAGCTGCCCACGAGCCGCTATTGCTGGGGTTCGTCGGTCGTCGGCTCCGGATCGGGCTGTGCTTTCGGCAACACCTCACCCTCGCACACGGGAGGTGGGCGACCGCCCAGCATCATTCGCAACAGCCGGTGGATTCGCTGACGCAGATCCCGTCGATCCACGATCTGGTCAATCGCGCCTTTCTGGAGAAGAAATTCCGAGCGCTGAAAGCCTTCGGGCAGCGTTTCGCGAACGGTCTGCTCGATCACGCGTGGGCCGGCAAACCCGATCAGGGCATTCGGTTCGGCCAGGTTGACGTCACCGAGCATGCCCAGGCTGGCCGACACACCGCCGGTGGTCGGGTGGGTCAGGACCGAAACATAGGGCAGGCCGCGCTCGGCCATGCGGGCCAGACCGGCCGATGTCTTGGCCATCTGCATCAGCGAAAACAGTCCTTCCTGCATGCGCGCCCCCCCGGAGGCGGAAAAACAGACCAGCGGCAAGTCCTGGTCGAGACAGGCCTGGACGCCGACCATGAAGCGCTCGCCGACCACCGAGCCCATGGATCCACCCATGAAACGGAAGTCGAACGCGCAGGCGACCAGTTCCAGCTCCATCAGGTGGCCGCGCATGACCACCAGCGCGTCTTTTTCACCGGTTGCCTTCTGGCTGGCCACGAGGCGGTCACGGTATTTCCTGGTGTCCCGGAACTTGAGCACGTCGACGGGCGCCAGATCCTGGCCCAACTCCACTCCTGCTCCGTCATCGAGAAAGCTGACCAGTCGCGCCCGCCCGGTCAGGCGCATGTGGAAATTGCACTTGGGACAAACCTGCTGGTTGCGTTCCAGTTCCGGCTGATACAGCACCGCGTCGCAGGCCTTGCATTTGATCCACAGTCCATCCGGAACCTTGCGGCTGCTGCCGCCTTCGGTCCGGATCCTCCCCGGCATCAGCTTCTGAAACCAGCTCATATCAAGCCTCGGCGACCGCGGGCCCGGTTTCGGTCGCTGCATCCATCGCGGCGCGGATCTGGCCGAGGTATGCGCGCGTAGCGGCGACCGACTCTTCGGCATTCGTGCAGCGGTCCAGGCGATCCACCAGCGCAGACCCGATCACCACCGCATCCGACACCCTCGCGACCGCGGCCGCCTGCTCGGGCTCGCGAATGCCAAAGCCGACGGCAACCGGCAGCTCGGTGACCGAGCGCACCCGCTTCACGGCCGGGGCCAGGCTCGCCAGATCCAGGCTGGCCGCGCCGGTCACGCCCTTGATCGAAACGTAGTACACGAAACCGCCGGCGAGTTTGGCCATGCGCTGCAGGCGATGGTCCGTGGTGGTCGGCGCGACCAGAAAGATCTGGTACAGGCCACGGCGCTGCAGTTCGGCTTTCAGCTCTTCGGCCTCATCGGCGGGGCAATCCACCACCAGCAGCGCGTCAACGCCGGCGGCGGCGGCTTCGCCGGCAAAGCGCTCGACGCCGCGGCGCTCGATGGGATTGGTATAGCCCATGAGAATCAGCGGCGTCTCGGCATCGCGCTCGCGGAACTGGCGGACCATGTCCAGCACCCGGTCCAGGTCGGTGCCGTGCCGAAGCGCGTGAGCACAGGCGTTCTGGATCACCGGGCCATCGGCCATGACGTCGGAAAACGGCATGCCGAGTTCAAGCAAATCCGCTCCCGCCTCGACGGCGCCGTGGAGCACGTCCACGGTGACATCCGGGTGCGGATGACCGGCCGTGATGTAGGGCACCAGCGCGGTTCGACCGCGCCGGGCAAGCTGACGAAAACGCTGATCGATTCGATTCAAAACTGGATTCCTTCGATTTCGGCCACGGTGTTGATGTCCTTGTCGCCTCGGCCCGACAGGTTGATCAGAACGATCTGGTCAGACGTCAGTTCGGCGGCAAGCTGCATACCATAGGCGACCGCATGCGCGGTTTCCAGGGCCGGCATGATGCCCTCGCTTCGGGTCAGGGCATGGAACGCCTTCATCGCCTGCTTGTCGTCGATCCCGACGTAGCGGGCCCGGCCGGTGTCCTTGAGCCAGGCATGCTCCGGCCCGACCCCGGGATAGTCCAGCCCGGCCGACACCGAGTGGGTGTGACGTATCTGGCCGGCGTCGTCGTCGAGCAGGTAGGTTCGGCTGCCGTGCAGTACGCCGACGCGTCCCGCGCACAGGCTGGCGGCATGCTCGAGTCCACCAAGACCACGCCCGGCCGCCTCGACCCCGTACATGGCCACCTGTTCATCCCTGATGAATGGATGAAACAGACCGATGGCGTTGGAGCCACCGCCGACGCACGCGACCAGGGCATCCGGCAGGCGACCGTATTCTGCCAGTGACTGGGCCCGTGCCTCGCGCCCCACGATGGCATTGAAATCCCTGACCATCGCCGGGTACGGATGTGGACCGGCCACGGTGCCGAGAATGTAGAAGGTATCGTCGACGTTGGTGACCCAGTCGCGCATGGCCTCGTTCAGGGCATCTTTCAAGGTCCTGGAACCAGCCTCGACGCTGACCACTTCGGCGCCGAGCAGCTTCATCCGGAACACATTGACCGCCTGCCGACGCACGTCCTCGGCGCCCATGTACACCACACAGTCCATGCCAAGGCGTGCAGCGACGGTCGC
The DNA here is from genome assembly GCA_007694885.1 of Wenzhouxiangella sp. Lineage (GTDB taxonomy): Bacteria > Pseudomonadota > Gammaproteobacteria > Xanthomonadales > Wenzhouxiangellaceae > Wenzhouxiangella. The sequence continues at coordinate 44,506 of REEW01000100.1, forward strand.
CGAGGCCACGCCGTGCTGGCCGGCCCCGGTTTCGGCAATGACCCGCTTTTTGCCCATGGCCCGGGCCAGCAGACCCTGGCCCACGGTGTTGTTGATCTTGTGGGCGCCGGTATGGTTGAGATCCTCGCGCTTGAACACGATGCGTGCTCCGCCCATCTGACGGGTGAGATTCTCGGCAAGATACAGCGGCGAGGGCCGTCCGACGAAGTGCGCCAGATCGCGGTCCAGTTCGGCCAGGAAATCCGCATCCTGCAAATAATGCTTCCAGGCCCGATCCAGTTCTTCGAGCGCCGGCATCAACGTTTCGGAAACGAATCGTCCGCCAAAGATTCCGAAATGCCCGGACGCGTCCGGAATCGATTCTGAATGGGTTCGCTGGGCTGCTTCAAGCATGTCGTACCGCCTCGATGAATTGTTGCATGAGTCCATGATCCTTGATTCCGGGACTTTTCTCCACCCCGCTGGAGACATCGACCGCGGCCGGGGCCAATCGGCGGCAGGCAACGGCGACGTTGCCGGGGTGCAGCCCGCCGGCCAGAATCCAGGGTCGCTGCAGGGCTGGAATCTTCGACCAGTCGAAGGCTTCGCCCGAACCTCCGAGCTTGCCGCTACCGTGTGAATCCAGCAACAACGCGTCGGCAGCCGCCCACTCATCCCAATCGGGCAAATCCGCCTGCCCCATCGCCAGGGCCTTGATCCAGGGCCGGCCGAAGCGGCTGCAGTCGGCCACGGTTTCGGTACCGTGAAACTGCAGCACATCCAGCGGGACACGCGCCAGCGTCTGCTCCACCGCGGCCGGGGCGGCGTTCATGAACAAACCGACCCGGGTCACGAAAGGCGGCAGGGCGCGGACAATTTCCAGGGCCCGGTCAAGACTGACCCGCCGAGCGCTTTGATCCACGAACACCAGGCCAACGGCATCGGCGCCGGCAGCGGCAGCAGCAAGCGCGTCTTCTGCGCGGGTAATACCGCAGATCTTGATCCTGGTCGTTGGTCTGGCTGGTGGCTCCATGTTCATCGAACCTCTTTCAGGTCATCCGGGAAAACCCACCGCCTCGCCGACCGGCAAGGCTGGATGATCGGGATAGCTTGGGGCGACGAAATACAAGCCGCCAGCCGGCGCGGTCACACCGGCAACGGTGCGATCCCGGGCGGCCAGCAGTTCAGCCACCCATTCCGGACTGCGCTGCCCGCGTCCGACCGCGATCAGTACGCCGGCGACATTACGGACCATATGGTAGACGAAGGCGTTGGCCTCGATGTGGAGAGACACCTCGTGCCCCAGCCGGCTGACGCTGGCTGCATGGACGGTCCGGACCGGCGACCTGGCCTGGCAGCCGACGGCACGAAAACTGGAAAAGTCGTGCTCACCCAGAAGGAACCGGGCCGCCTCGTTCATGCGCGCGGCGTCCAGCGGCTGCCGAATCCAGGCCACGCGATCCCGCTCGACGGCCGGACGCACCCAGCGATTGAGAATCCGGTAGTGGTAGCGACGCCGCCGGGCCGAAAAACGGGCATGGAAATCGTGCCCGACCTCGCGCGCCCACAGCACGCTGATGCCGGCCGGCAGGTGTGTATTGGCGCCCAGAACCCATGCCCTTTCGTCACGATCGGCCCGGGTATCGAAATGGACCACCTGGCACCAGGCGTGGACGCCCGTATCGGTGCGCCCGGCGCAGTGGACTGTCAGCGGATGATCGGCGACGCGGGCCAGGGCCGTCTCCAGGCAGGACTGCACTGTCGGCGATTGACGCTGACGCTGCCAGCCGAAAAATCCGCTGCCGTCGTACTCGACTCCGGCAGCCAGGCGCATGCGCTTATTTCAGCTCGTCCAGCAATCGGCGAGCCTGCTCGCGGTGCGCGTCGGACCCGTCGGCCACGATCTCCTCAAGAAGCGCTCGAGCCGAGTCCACGTCGTCCATGGACAAGTAGGCGCGAGCGAGATCCATCTTGACCTCGGCATCATCGTCACTCAACCCGGCTCCGGACCGATCCTCCGCATCACCGGATTGATCTTCAGGCGCCGCGTCCGGTTCGCCAACCATGAACCAATCGTCGGCTTCGTCGCCACCATCATCGCTATCCGATCCGATCCCGGGGTCGACCGGTCGGAACTCCTCGTCAAGCTCGCCGTCAGTCTCATCCCCTGCATCCTCGCGCGAGGAGAAGTCAAAGTCCAGGCTCAGTGGCTTGTCGGCCTCCTCGTCTTCGTCCGGCAGAGTCGTCTGCCCTGGTTCCGGGAACAACGCGGCCGCCTCATCTTCCTCCAGGCGCACGCTGTCGCTTGCCCTGCCATCTCGCTCGTCTGCATCCAGTCGGTTCGACAGCTTTGCCAGATCCGCGTGTTCCTCGGACTCGGTCAAGCCCTCGGAGCGGTCCGGGCCCTCTTCATAACCGAAGTCCGGCCCCGAGACCTCCTCGCCCGGCGGCGATTCCTCATCGCTGTCGAGAATGCCGAACAAGGCCTCGGCATCCTCGTCCGTCTGGTCAGCTACGGCATCGTCATCGCCGGGCTGCCGGGCCTGGACCAGCGGATGACCCGGGATGATCTGGCGGGCAAGGTCGTTGGCCTCGACCCAGCGTGAATCCGAGGGATCACTGACCTCGGTTTCAAAACGTTCGAACACGTTGGCAAACGCCTCCCGATCCTCTTGATCGGCGAGACGGTAAAGCTCGGCGAGCAGCGCGTCGAAGCCCACGGCGGCGATGGCCGCGCCGGACGGCTCGACCGGCTCGGCCGGTTTCTCGGGCAGCGGGTCTTCGACGAGATCCTCGGAAGCATTCTTACGGCGACGCTTGAAGGCCAGAAGCACCAGGATCAACAGCCCGAGAGCAACCGCTGCGGCCACCGCCGGCCACAGCCAGCCAGGCGATCCGGTCGCGGCCGGCGGTGGTGCCGGTGCCGGCTCGATCGCCTCGTCGGGCGGCGTCGGCTCTGGCTCGGCCAGCCCTGCTGCCGCCCGCTCTTCGCGCTCCTGCCTGGCCGCACGAAGCTGCTGCTCGAGCAGCGCCAGGTCTTCGCGGGCGACCATCAAACCGCCGGCATCGGCCGAGTCAATGGCCTGCCGAATCTGGTCGAGGTTGGCGACCAGTTCATCGTCGGCGAATCGTTCAGCCCGAATGTCCGCTTCCAGATTGCCGAGACGGTCTTCAAGGCGCTCGCGCTCCACGCCCAGGGCCTGGGTATCAATGGCGAGGTCTTCGGCCGGCGGCGTCAACTCAAGCCGCGGAAGCGGCTGCGCTTCGGGACTTTCGTCCACGGCAGGCTCGGTTTCGGCCTGCGCAGCCGGGACTTCGGTCGACTCGTCGGCCGGCGCCGGCACGGGCTCCGGCAAGGCAACCGGTTCCGGATCGGCAACGGGAGCAGGCTCCTGCAACTCGGCAACGGCCGGCACCGCGGCCGGCCCGGCGCGCATGGCTTCCCATGCCTCGGCCTGCTCGCGAATCCGCCGGTTGGCCTGGGCCGGCGCGATCGCCTGGACCTCGGACACATCGGGCATGGTCAGGCGAGCGCCGCGCCGCAGCCGGTTGACGTTATTGTTCATGAACGCCTCTGGATTGCGCTCCAGAATGGCCAGCATGACCTGGTTCATGCTCAGGGCGTCGTCGGGCCGCCAGGCGGCTGCGATCGACCACAAGGTCTGCCCCGCCGCCACCGGCCCAATGGTCTGCCGAGCATCCTCTGCCGTCCGAATCGGATCTGGTGTCGGCTCGGGCCGGGCCTCGGATTCTCGCAGTACGGGGGGTGGCGCCGATGACTCGTCCGGGTCCGTTTCGGCTTCCGTGACCGGAGCGGCTTGCGCATCGGCCGGCGGATCATCCCGACGACGGATCGGCGGTGCCATCGGCACCGACGGTGGATCGATAAACAGGGTGTATTCCCTGAGCATGCGACCGCTGGCCCAGCGTGCATTGATCAGGATCTGGACGAACGGATCGTTGACCGAACGCTCCGAGCGCAACCGAATCACCGGCGGGTCAACGCTTTGGTCCAGTTCGACGCCAAGTCCCAGCGCGAGCGCTTCGACCGGAACGCCGAGGCGTGCATGATCGTCCAGGCTCGCCACATCCACCGTCAGCGATTCCAGGGCCGATTCGCTCGGCTGCAGCAGAGCAATGCGGACATCGAGCGTTTGTCCAAGATAGGACTGGACCCGGGCTTCCCCCAGCCCCAATCCGCCGTGGGCAGGCGCCGCAAGGATCAGTCCAAGCAGCACAGCAAAGATCAACGCGACACGGCTTGAGCCTTCGGCACTCATGAATCTGGCTCCCTCATGGACTCGATTCGGACAAAACTCCTGTCCGAGTATAGCAACCTCTGCCGGCTTCGAGATAGAGCGCACCAGGCCTCACCTGGCCACCAGGTACTCGGCAATCTGGATCGCATTCAGCGCCGCGCCCTTGCGCACGTTGTCAGCGACCACCCATAGATTCAGCCCTTTGGGATGGGACAGATCCTGCCGGACTCGCCCGACACAGACCGCGTCCTTGCCGGCGGCATGCGTCATCGGCGTTACGCATTCGGGCTCGGCAACCAGTTTGAGGCCCGGCGCTGCAGCGAGCAGCCTGCGCACCTCGACAAGATCGAAAGCTTCCCGGGTCTCGAGATGGATGGCTTCGCCGTGGCCGATGAATACCGGCACACGAACTGCGGTGGCGTTGACGGCGATATCGGCGTCATCGAAGATGCGCCGGGTTTCCCGGTGCATCTTCATTTCTTCCCTGGTGTAACCGTTGTCCTCGAAAACATCGATTTCCGGAATGACGTTGAACGCGATCGGAACCTTGAACGCCTTGGGCTCAGGATCCCGGAAATTGAAGCGATCGGCGCTCTGCTGGCCAAGCTCCATCATGGCGCTCTTGCCTGCACCGGATACGGATTGATAGGTCGCCACGTTGATGCGCGCGATTCCGTAGCGACGATGGATCGGAGCGAGCGCGACAAGCATCTGGATGGTCGAGCAGTTGGGGTTGGCAATGATCCCGCCGCCGGCAAAATCATCGAGCACGGAGCCGTTGACCTCCGGAACCACCAGGGGAACGTCCGGATCCAGACGAAAATGCGAGGTGTTGTCGATCACCGTACAGCCGGCATTGGCCGCGCGCGGCGCATGCTCGGCCGAGACCGACCCGCCCGCCGAGAACAGGGCAAAATCCCAGCCGCTGAAGTCGAAGGTCGCAAGATCGTCGACGACCAGGGATTTTCGGCCAAAACTCACCTCACGCCCAACCGAGCGGCTGCTGGCCAGGGCGGCGAGGTCGGCGATCGGGAATTTACGCTCGGCCAGGATCTCGAGCATGGCTTCACCAACGGCACCGGTGGCACCGACCACGGCGACGCGATAGCCGTCTTTGCGGGTTGTCATGGGTGGACCTCGGGTCGGGTTCAGTAAAGGGACTGCAGATTAACGCAGATGAACGGCAATTGTCGGTGCCGGCGCGGAATGCGACCGATGGCGATCAGGTCGGGATGCGCGGCTGCTGCGGGGCCACGTCGCCGCACTGGGCCCGATGCAACAGGAAGTGATCCATGATCGTCAGCGCAAGCATGGCCTCGACGATGGGGATGGCGCGGATGCCGACACAGGGATCGTGTCGACCGGTGGTGATGATCTCGACCGGCTCGCCGGCCGCGTTCACGGTGCGGCCGGGCAGGCGCAGCGAAGAGGTCGGCTTGAAGGCCACCGCGACCTCCACCGGCTGGCCGGTGGCGATGCCGCCGAGCACGCCGCCGGCATGGTTGGACTCGAAACCCTCGGGGGTGATCTCGTCGCGGTGCTCCGTGCCCTTCTGGGCGACCGACCGAAAGCCGGCGCCGACCTCCACCCCCTTGACCGCGTTGATGCTCATCATCGCAGCGGCCAGATCACCGTCGAGCTTGGCATAGACCGGCGCACCCAGACCGACCGGCACCCCCGTCGCGCGCGCCTTGACCAGGGCGCCGACCGAGTCACCGGACTTCCACAGACGCTTCATGTAGCTTTCCAGCTGGGCCACCTTTTCCGCATCGGGGCAGAAGAAAGGGTTGGTAGGGATCACGGCCGAATCGAAATTCAGGTCGCAAACCTCGTCGCCGAGCTGGGCCAGCCAGCCGGTGATTTCCACGCCCAGCACCCGTTTCAGGTACTTCCTCGCCAGGGTGGCTGCGGCAACGCGCATGGCAGTTTCCCGGGCCGACGAACGGCCCCCGCCGCGGTAGTCGCGCAAGCCGTACTTGTGATGATAGGTGTAGTCGGCATGCCCGGGGCGAAATTGCTCGGCGATGCGGCTGTAGTCCTTCGAGCGGGCGTCGGTGTTGTAGACCACAAGCGCGATCGGCGTGCCCGTGGTCTTGCCCTCGAACACTCCCGAGAGAATCTGTACCTCTTCGGCTTCCTTGCGCTGGGAGGTCCAGCGACTCTGGCCGGTGGCCCGGCGCATCAGGTCATGGCGGATTTCGTCGGCGCTGATCTCCAGCCCGGGCGGGAAGCCGTCGATCACGCAGCCAATCGCCGGCCCGTGACTTTCGCCGAACGTGGTTACGCAGAGAACGCGGCCGAAGGTATTGCTCATCGGAGCACTCCAGGGCTGGAAGGGAACCGCGGATGAACGCAGATGAACGCAGACAAGAAACCTCGAGAAAAACAGACTGCAAGGTTCCCGGCATCGCCTGCTTTCGGCGCCGAGCGACGCGGGCCACCGGGCCGCTTCAATCTGCGTTCATCTGCGTTCATCCGCGGTTCCCCGTCATTGGACAATCCCGATTCAGAGATTGGAGTAGTTGGGCCCCGAGCCGCCCTCGGGCGTCACCCAGTTGATCACCTGGTAGGGGTCGGCGATATCACAGGTCTTGCAGTGCACGCAGTTGGCCGCGTTGATCTGGATGCGCTTGCCGTTCTCGTCTTCGACTTTCTCGTAGACGTTGGCCGGGCAGAAACGTGTGCACGGATTACCGAACTCGGACTCGCACCTGCTGAAACACACGTCCGGGTCGATGATCTTCAGGTGAACGGGCTGGTCCTCGTCGTGCTCGGTCGAGGCAAAGTAGACCGAGGCCAGTCGATCGCGCGGCGGAAGGTCGCGCTCGACCCAATCGTAATCGAAGCCGTTCTCGTCCAGGCGCCGGTACTGCGCATGGTCGGCGTGATTGTGCAGGGTCCGCGGCAGCTTGCCGACCGTAACGGTCTCGACGGCCGCGGTGAACATGCCCCGCCACAGGCCTTTCTGGAAGCCGGGCCGGACGTTGCGGACCTTTTTCAGTTCGGCGACAACGTCGGAATTGCGCAGGCGCCGGTCGAAGCCCTCGGCAGACAGGTTCTCGGCCAGGTGTTCGGCGGCCAGCATGCCCGACTTCAGGGCCTGGTGGGTGCCCTTGATCTTGGGCACGTTGAGCAGGCCGGCCGAATCACCGATCAACACGGCGCCCGGCATCTCCACTTTCGGCAAGGACTGGTAACCGCCTTCGACCAGCGCCCGTGCCCCGGCCGACAGGATTTCTCCTCCGTCGAGCAATTCGTGCATGCTCGGATGATGCTTGAACTGCTGAAAGGCCTCGAACGGCGAAAACCGCGGATCCTGGTAATCCAGGGCACACACGAAACCGACCGCGACACGATCCTTGTCCAGGTGGTAGACGAAACTGCCGCCGTAGAGCGCGTTCGGCATGGGCCAGCCCACGCTGTGCTGGATCAGGCCGGGCTGGCCACGACCGGCCGGCAGTTGCCAGAGTTCTTTCATCCCGATCGCGTAGGTCTGTGGATCGCAATCCTCATCGAGCCCGTACCTGGCAATCGCGCGCTTGCTCAAGTGGCCCCGGCAGCCTTCGCCGAGCACCGTGACCCGGGCCCGGATTTCAATGCCCTGGACGTAGGCGTCTTTTTCCTGACCCTCGCGGTCCACGCCCATATCGCCAATGATGACGCCCTGCACGGCACCGTTTTCGTCATAGCTCAGATCAGCAGCGGCAAAGCCGGGGAACAGATCGACCCCCAGGGCCTCGGCCTTGGGCGCCAGCCAGGCACAGGTGGCCCCCAGCGAGACGATGTAATTGCCGTGGTTGTTCTGCTGCGGCGGTGTCGGCAATTTGCGCTTGCCGGTTTTGCTCAGCAGCAGGAACTCGTCGCGACCGGCCGGCACGCAGATCGGCGGCGGATCCTCGCGCCAGCCCGGGATCAGGCGATCCAGCGGTTCCGGCTCGATGACCGCACCGGACAGGATGTGCGCCCCGATTTCCGATGCTTTCTCGATAACGCAGACGTTGAGGTTGTCGGCCAGCTGTTTCAAGCGGATCGCGCAGGCCAATCCTGCCGGTCCGGCGCCCACCACCACCACGTCGTACTCCATGATTTCACGTTCACTCATCGATTCGAACGTCCTGATCGGTTTCCTGAGAGATAATTTGTCCGGACATATTACCGGTTTTCGTCATTCGCCGGGGCCGTTTGCTTCCAGCCACTGCTTGACTTCCGGCCAGATGGCTTCGAGCATGTACGGCTGGGCCGCTTCGCCCGGATGGATGCCGTCGCTCATCATCATACCGGGCCGGTCGAACAGATTCTCGAGGAAAAACGGCAGCAGCAGGGCCTCGTGACGTGCCGCCAGTTCCGGATAGAGCCCCTCGAAGCGGTCAAGATACGCCGCGCCCAGATTGGCCGGCAGACGGATTTGCATGAGCGCCACATCGATGCCGGCTTCGCGGGCCTTGACGATCATCTCTTCGAGATTGGACGCCAGCTGGGCCGGGTTGAGGGCGCGCAGGCCGTCATTGCCGCCCAGAATGATCAGCAGCCAGTTCGGCGAGTACTGCTCGATCAAGCCGGGCAGACGCCGCACACCGCCGGCAGAGGTCTCGCCGGAAATGCTGGCGTTGACGACCGTGTAGTCGCCACCCAGCCGCTCCGACAGCAACGCCGCCCAGCCGGCTTCACGCGGCATGTTATAAGCGTCTGACAGACTGTCGCCGACGATCAGCAGCGTATTTGCCTGCGCGCTCTGGGCCGCCATGGCGCTGCCAAACAGCAGCAACCAACAACCCATTACAAGAATTCTTGCATTCATGAACGATTCCAGTTCCTCGATTCTGAGCTGCCGCCGGGTCGGATTCGCGGTTCAGGCGCCGGGCGGCCACCTCGATATCCTGCACGATATCAGCCTCGACCTGAACGCCGGGGAAACGCTGGCCATCGTCGGCGCTTCGGGATCCGGCAAAACCACCTTGCTGGGCTTGCTGGCCGGTCTGGAGCAGCCGACTTCCGGTGAGATCTGGCTGGCCGGGTCGCGCCTGAATCATCTTGACGAAAACGAGCGCGCCCGGCTCCGGCGCCGCAACGTGGGCTTCGTCTTTCAGTCGTTCCATCTGCTGCCGAGCCTCACCGCACTTGAAAACGTCATGCTGGCCCTGGAGATTGCCGGGATCACAGATCCGCGCGAACGCGCACTGGCTGCCCTCGACCAGGTCGGCCTGAGTCACAGGCTCAACCACTATCCCCGCCAGATGTCGGGCGGCGAGCAACAACGCGTGGCCATCGCCCGCGCCTTTTCCGCCGAGCCGACCATCCTGTTTGCCGACGAGCCGTCCGGCAACCTGGACCGCAAAACCGGCCAGGTCGTGGCCGACCTGTTGTTCCGGATCAATCGCGAGCTCCGCACCGCCCTGGTACTGGTCACCCATGACCCGAGCCTGGCCCGTCGCTGCGGGCGGGTCGAAGAAATCGAGGACGGGCGCTTGATCGGAGCGGGTGAAAAGCAGCACACCGGACGGCTGCAGCTGATCGAGGGCGGCCAGCAACCGTGAACCCGCTGACCCTGTCGGCCCGCCTGCTGCTGCGCCAGGGGCGTTCGGGCGCTTTGCTCATTCTCGCAGTGGGGCTGATCGTTGCCACCGCGGCCCTGGTTGCCGTGGGCAGCTTCACCGACCGGGTCGGACGCGCACTGGAACGCCAGGCCGGCGAGGCACTGGCCGCCGACCTGGTGATCGCGGCCGGCCAGCGCATTCCGCAACGCATCATCGAGCAGGCCGAAAGTCTGGGCCTGGAAACCGCCGAGACGATCAGCGTCAACACCGCCCTGTTTGTCGGCGACGAGAGCCAGCTTGTCGACGTCAAGGCCGTGGGCCCGGGCTACCCGCTGCGCGGGCTCTTGCGCCTGGACCTGGGCCGAGGCGACCCGGAGCAGTCGTTGCGGGGCCAGCCCGAACCGGGCACCGCCTGGATGGATCCGCGTGCCCAGCGCGCACTCGATGCCGACATCGGCGATCAGGCCGAGGTCGGCGTCCTGGTCCTGGACATCAGCGCCATCCTGACCTATGAACCGGACCGGGCAGGCGCGGGCTTCGGATTTGCGCCTCGCCTGATGGTTCACCTGGACGACCTGAGGGCGAGCGAACTGCTGGGTCCGGGCGCGAGGGCGCGCCACCGGCTGCTGATGGCCGGTGAGGAGCGGGCACTGCGCGAATTCCGCCAGTGGTTTGGCGAGCAGGGCGAGGAAGGCCAGCGCCTGATCACCGCCGCTGACGCCGAAGACCAGACCGGAATGGCCCTGACCCAGGCCCGGCGCTTCCTCGGGGTGGCCGCTCTGACCGCCGTGATTCTGGCCGCGATCGCCATCTTGCTGTCGGCGCTGCGCTTTGCCGCCGCCCAGCGCGACCTGGTCGCGCTGCTCAAGACCTTCGGGGCCAGCTCCAGCCGAATCATGCTGGCCCTGGGCCTGTTGCTCGGCTACCTGGTTCTGGCGTCGGTCCTGGTCGGGGGTTTGATTGGCTGGGGAGCGCAGGATCTGATTGCGCGCATTCTCGCCGAGGGCCCGGAAACCGCGCTGCCGCCGGCGCGGATCGCCCCGATCTTCGGGGCCGGCCTGTTTACCGTGTTGTTGGCGGCAGGGTTTGCCCTGCCGCCCTTGATCAGTCTGCGGCGCGTACCGACGATGCGGATCCTCAATCGTTCCCTGGACACGCGCCCCGGACTGGCCGGCCTGCTTTGGCTGGTTCCGGTCCTGGGTGCGCTCACGATCCCGGTCATCCAGCTCGGCGATGTCCGCCTGGCCGTCATCGTCCTCGGCGGCAGCGCGGCCCTGGCCGGAACCCTCGCCCTGGCCGGCTGGCTGGCGATGCTGGCCACGGCAGTCCTGGCTCGCCGGGCCCGGGCGGGCTGGCGTTTCGGTCTGGCCGGCCTCCAGCGCCGGCGCACCGGCGGAATCGTGCAGATCACCGCGCTTGGCCTGGGCCTGATGTCGCTGCTGCTGCTGGTCGTGGTCCGGGCCGAGTTGCTGGAGCAGTGGCGCGGCAGCCTGCCGCCGGACACGCCGGATCATTTCATCATCAATATCCAGCCCGACCAGGTCGAGGCCGTGCGCGACAGCCTGGCAGATCAGGGCGCGGCCAACCTGCAGCTGCGCCCCATGGCCAACGTCAATCTGGTCGCAATCAACGATCAGCCGCCGCCGGCCCACCGCATGGCCGGACAGGTCAATGTCTCCTGGATCGATCGGCTGCCGCCGGCCAACGAGGTGATTGCCGGGGAGTTCTTTGCGCCCGGTGCGACCGACGAGGTTTCGCTGGCCAGGACCTGGGCGGACAATCTCGGGGTCGAACTCGGCGATGAGCTGAGCTTCGAGTCCGGCTCGCAGCGTTTCCAGGTCCGCGTGACCAGCATCCGCGAGGTCGACTGGAACTCGTTCAACGTCAACTTCTTCATTTTGCTGACGCCGGACGCGGAATCCTTTCTTCCTCATCAGCACATCGCCAGTTTCTACCTGGACGATGCGGCCACCGCGGACCTGCGCGAAATCACCCGCGCTTTCCCCAACCTCTCGGTCATCGACATCGGCGCCATCATCGAGCGAGTCGGCGAAATCATCGACCAGGTCAGTCGCGCCGCCCAGGTCGTGTTCGGCTTCACCCTGCTGGCCGGGCTGGTCGTCCTCCTGGCCGCTCTCGAGGCCACCCGTGACGAACGCCGCCAGGAGTCGGCACTGATCCGAACCCTGGGCGCCGACGACGCCATGGTCCGGCGAGGCCTGCTGGTCGAATACAGCGTCATGGCCATCATCGCGGCCCTGCTGGCCACGCTGGGCTCGGCCCTGACCGGCTGGCTGCTGGCGGCCGAACTGTTCGCTTTCACCTATCGGCCGTCACCGCTGTTGTTCGTTCTCGGCTTCGTGGTCGCCGCGGTCCTGGTCATCGGCAGCGGCTGGATCGGCAACCGTTCCGTGCTGTCCACACCGCCGGTGCGCATTCTGCGGGCCGGACACTGAAGCGATCTTGGCCAGCCAAGGCACCCCACCGGACCCGCAAGCCGAGCTGATCCTGAAAGGTCACCCGTGGCGGGTTGCCTGGGAAATGAGCTGGCCTGCGGTGGCCGCAATCACCCTGTTCGGCTTCAACGCGGTGCTGGACGCGGTCTACATCGGCCAGTTGCTTGGGCAGCAAGCGCTGGCGGGTGCGGTGATGGCCTACCCACTGACCCAGATCACCATGGGTCTGGGCTCGCTGGCCGGCATCGGCGGCGGCGTGGCCTTGTCGATCGCAATCGGGCGAGGCGACCAGCACACCCTGAGGCGTCTGCCGGGCACCGCCCTGACCATTTCGGCCCTGCTTGCCCTGCTCTATGCGCTGGTCGGTGGAGGGCTGGCCGAACAATGGGTCTACGCCATGGGCGCGCGCGACGAACTCATCCCGATTGCCGCCAGCTACCTGCGTGCTTCGGCTCTGGGCAGCATTGGCGCGCTCGCCGGACTCACCCTGAACATGCTGCTGCGCGGCGAGGGCAAGATGAAACTGGCCGCGCTGTACATGGGCGCCGGCCTGCTGGTGAACATGGCCCTGACCCCGATCCTGATCCTGGTGTTCGATCTGGGCGTGGCCGGCGCCGCCTGGGCGACCAACATCGGCAGCGCCTGCGGCGCCTGGCTGGTCTGGCGCCGTTACAGGCTGGGACGATCCAGCTACCCGGTTGACGCCGGCTACCTTGGCCTGCCCGGTGCGCTGACCCGGCGCATCGTCAAACTCGGAACACCGGCCATGATCATGAGTTCCATGGGCGTTTTGCAGGCCGTGGTGGTGTTCAACGTCATTGCCCGGGTCGGCACCGAGTCCGATATCGCGTTCTACGGCGCGGCCTGGCGCATCGTGATCTTCATGCTCACGCCGCTGTTTGGCATGATGCGCGCCTTTCAACCCGTGGCCGGGTTCAACTACGGTGCCGATCAGTGGCAGCGGGTGCAGACCTGTTTCTGGACGTTCGTCAAGGCCGGCGCGCTGATCATCGTGCCGATCTGGGCGCTGATGGCCACGTTCCCGGCCCAGACGCTGTCACTGATGCTTCCCGGGGTGACGTTCAGCGATCAGGATCTTCATCACTTCCGCACCCTGATCATGCCGCTGCCGCTGCTGCCGCTGGTTTTCACGGCCCTGGCCCTGCTGCCGGCCATCGAACAGGCCGGCAAGGCCACCCTGGTGTCCGTCTCCCGCCAACTGCTGCTGTACGTGCCGGTGATGCTCATCGTGCCGCCGATCATCGGCATCTCGGGGGTCTACTACGGCTCCATGGCGATCGAACTGATCTGCGCGGCCTGGCTGTTGGTGACCGTCCTGCTGGTCTTCCGGCAGCCGCCTTCAGACGACCTTCAGGCCATGCGATCGGTTCGACCGAGAACCTGATTGGCCGAGACTCAACGCCGCACGTCGCGCCGGATGTCAAAGACGGCGAAAAACTGATCGGGCTGATCGCCCTCGCGGCGGCCCGGCCGGCTGAGATGAACCCGACCGACGAATCGTCGGTTCTCCTGCAGCGGCATGCGGTACACCAGCAGACCATCGTCGGTCTCCGGCAAATGGTCATGGCCGATGAGCGTCAGCCAGGGCTGGCCGTTGAGATCGGCCACGGTCACCGGATGCTCGTGCCGTGCAGCGGAAGCCAGATCGGTAAAAGCCCCGTTGTAAAACACCGCCTTGCCGCGCTTGTCCAGAGACAGCTCACTCGACAGGCGCTCGCACATCTCATCGGCAAGTTTCAGCGTCTCGCTGCTCATCAACTCCGATGGCTGAAGTTCGTCTTTGTCTTTCATGCTCCTCCCCTCTCGAGTCGAATTGCGCCCGGCAGGCCCTGCCCGACATGCTCCATTGTCGCGCCAATGGCCACGACCGGACAAGTCATTTTCCGGATGCCGGACGCGGTCCGTCCTCGACCAGTTCCCGATGGACGCAAACGGCCGTATTGCGCGGCCGGATTTCCAGACCCCGGGCCTGGCAATGTGCACGCGTAACCGCGGCACCGAACAACAGGATCAGCGAGGAATAATTGACCCATAGCAGGAGGATCACCAGCGAGCCCGCCGCGCCGTAGGTCGAGGCCGGTGCCGCCTGGGCCAGGTAGATCGCGATCAACGAGCGGCCGATCGTGAACAGCAGCGCGGTAATGAAAGCACCGGCCAGAACGTCGCGCCAGCCCAGAATCACGTCCGGGAGAATCTTGAAAATGGCCGCGAAGAGTAGCGTGATGACGGTCAGCGACAGGACGAGCTCCAGGCTGATCATGGTCCAGCCCGGCACCGGCAGCCACTGCTCGGCAAACCCCATGACCGCGCGCAACGCCACGCTCAGCAGCAACGAGACCATGAGAACAAAGCCGATCGCCAGAACAATGGTCAGCGACAGGACCCTGGACTGAAGAAACAGCCACAGGCTGTTGCGCGAAGGCCTCGGTGCCACGTCCCAGATCTGGTTGAGCGACTGCTGCATCTGGGCAAACACCGTGGTCGCCCCGACCACCGTGGCCGCAAGCCCCAGCAGGGTCGGCACCAGCCCGCCCTGGTCAATCTGCGAATTGACCACCGCCGTCTGCACGACCTCGGCCGCCTCGCTGCCCAGCACGTCCTGCAGCTGCTCGAAAATCCGGCCCTGCGCGGCCATCTCGCCAAGGAAGATACCGGCCACCGCCACCACCACGATGACCACCGGTGCAATGGAAAACACGGTGAAAAAAGCCAGCGCTGCAGCATGGACGAAGGCCTGGCTTTCCAGCCAGTTGGCCGTGGCCGACTTGAGAATATTCAACCAGGACCGTGCAATCCGAATCACCACCACGTCAATGCCGCTAGAATTCAACCAGACAGAAGTATGCATCGATTGCCGGGTCAGAATGAACCACCCGCCTGTTTTCTCGCCCGCCGTATTCGCCCCCGAGAGGAGTTGAGAGCCGATGGCCCGAGTCCTGGTCGTCCAGCACGTAGCCGCCGAACCGCTGGGCGTGCTCGATCCCATGCTGCGCCGACGCGGCCACCGGATCCGTTATGCCAACTTTGCCCGCCATCCCGAGGCGACCCCGGATCTTGAACGCTATCAGGCCCTGATCCTGCTCGGCGGGCCGATGCAGGTTACCGATACGCAGCGGCATTCGCACCTCATCACCGAATGCCGCCTGATCGAGCAGGCGCTCAAACGCGGCATCCCGGTTCTGGGGATCTGTCTCGGGGCCCAGCTGGTCACTCACGTCCTCGGTGGCCGGGTGGGTCCCTGCCCGACCCCCGAGATCGGCTGGTATCCCGTCCACCCGACCGAGGCCACGCCCGGGGACCCGCTGCTCAAGACCATCCAGCAGCCGCAAGCCGTATTCCAGTGGCACCACTGGGGTTTCGATTGCCCTCCCGAATCCACCGCCATCGCCGACAGCCCGGAAAGCGGCTGCCAGGCGTTTCGAGTCAACGGACACGCCTGGGGTTTGCAGTTCCACCTGGAACTCGATCAGCGCCTGATTCATCGCTGGCTGACCCTGCCCCAGTACCGGGAGGATCTGAAGGCATCGGGGCTGCCGGTCACGCCGGAACGAATCGAAGCCGATACGACACGCCTGCTGCCGGCCACACTGACCCTGGCCGAGCAGGTCTTCGGCGCCTGGCTGGATCGACTGGGCGACCCCGAGCAGCGTCTGGTTCTGAGCTCACGCTAATGCACCCCGCCCCGATCCGGGGCCGCGGGGCCGCTAGCCGGCGTCTTTCCAGCGCCCCGAGACGGCGACAACAACCAGGGCCATCACTCGTCCAGCCCCATTCGCTGACGCGTCAGCGCCGCATCGCCTGGCTGCGGACTGAAGCGCCGATCCTCGCCGAGTTCGACGGCGCCGGACAACACCGCCAGCACATGGTCGATGCCGGCCCAGCCGTAGGGCAGAATGGGGACCAGGCGAGCGCCCGCGCCCGGCACGTTCAGAAACGCATCGAAATGCTGGGCCCGATCAACTTCCCAGTAAGCCAGCCGAGCCGCTCCGCGCGCGCGCGCCTCTTGCACGTATGGCCGACTGGACAAGGCCGCCGGGATCAGGCCGTCCTCGCGGCCGTGGATCAGAAGGACAGGGATTTCCGGCAGACGGGCGGTGGCTCGCGTCTGTTCGACCGCGGCCCTGAGCGCGATCGCCTCGTCATGATCGTGGATCCACAACTCACGCAGGCAGACCAGCCCGGGCAAAGCCGCATCCGCGCCTTCGGCCAGACCGTCGACCAAATCGATGCCGCCGCCCGGACCCACCCCGGAATGCGTTGCCCACCAGGCCGCACGCTGGGCCTCGGATGCCTCGGCAGCCACCAGGGCATACCCGCAGGGCATATCGTCCGGTCCGCGACGCAGATAGGCCGAGGCATAGCTGCCGGCCACGGCTCGCCACAGATCCAGGGCCACGTTTCCGGCCCCCAGGGCCAGGGCCGGCTCCTCGAATCCTGCCTCGAGCAGCAGCGCGCGGGCCAACTCCGGGTCCGCTGCTTCGAGCAAGCCGGCGGCGGCCAGGCTTTCACAACGTTGCCGGCCCATGGCGACCAGGACGGGATTGCCCAGCGGCTTGGCCAGGGTGCGCTCGGCATCGCCCAGCGCGCAGGGTTGATACAGTGCCGCCAGGGTGGCGTAGTCGTACAGTGGCGACTGGCCGGCAGAGGTGATGTTGGGCATCACCGCCACGACCGCGTCGAGCAAGCCTGCACTGTCGATTTCGGCCGCTCGCAGCGCTGCGGCGGCGCCGTTGGACAATCCGACCGCAATGACCCGGATCTCGCTTTGTTCAGGCAGACGATCCCGGAGTTGCTGCCGAGCGAAACCGGCGGCGGCCAGCACATGCCGCCCCCAGTCGGCTTCGGGATGATCGCCGGAATGGGCGTGTTTCATGGCCAGCGCGCCGGTTTGAGGTGCATCCGTCGCGCGATGGCTGAAGGCCCGCAGCGCATCGCCGGCCGGACGCCGCAGGCCGGCCAGATCAGGACTGAGATCCCGATCGAGTTCATGATGATCGGTGCCGGCCCCCTTGTCGGTGTAGGCGATGGCACAGCCGCGCGTCAGCGCCGGCGGACCGGCCAGGGGAACGGCCCCGTAGACCCCGCGCGAGCCGGAGGCCGGAGCGATGAACAGGCAGGGCCGGTTCGTATCCAGGTTGTTCGGAATCTGGACCAGCACGCGGAACGGGTGGCGGGCCCCGGCCAGCCGCAGCAGGGCACTGATCTCGTCACCGGCCACCGCCGGCAGCTCCTCGTACAACCCGCCCTCGCCAAGTCCTCCGGCCGGCCGCGGCACGGCCAGGGCGGTCCAGGCGTTGTGAATCGCCAGCCGCCGCAGTTCGGCCGCAGTCGGCGCACCGGGGTTGCCCGGCAGCGGGGACGATGCCTGCAACCCGGACAGACCCAGGCCCGCCGTCAACAGGTCGGCGTCATCGCCAAAGGTCGATTCAGACTGAGCAAGGACCGCCCAGTCCGGTGTCTGGTCACCGGCCCAGGCGGATTGGGCACCCGTGGCGCAGGGAAGGAACAAAGCGAGCATCAGCAAGGGGGTAAACGAAGTTCGCATGGGTCGGCTCAGCGGGTAGGCGGCCAGAAGAGCGTAGCAGAGCCGGGGCCGGCCGCAATGGACTTTCGTACAGGCCCGCAGCTGCGAAAGCTTTGCTAGTCTTGACCTTCCGGAGTTCTCTCCCCACCCAGGGCGCAATTCGACCATGAGCGATCCGACCAGACGCATCCTGATCACCGGTGCCGGCTCCGGCATCGGCGCCGGCATTGCCGAGCAGCTGGCCGTGGCTGGACATGAACTGCTGGTCACCGATCTCGACGCAGCCGCTGCCGCCGCCGTGGCCGAGCGCATCGTCGGCCGGGGCGGACGCGCCCGGGCCTATGCCCTGGATGTCACCAGCGAGGACTCGGTGAACGACTTGTGCAATGCGCTGGATGGCCCGGTCGATGTTTTGATCAACAATGCCGGACTGCAGCACGTATCGCGGCTGGAAGACTTCCCGATGGACAAGTGGGAGCTGCTGGTGCAGGTCATGCTGGTCGGCGTTGCCCGCCTGACCCGGGCGCTGTTGCCCGGCATGCGCGCGCAGGCCTTTGGCAGAATCATCAACATCGGTTCGATTCATTCCCTGGTTGCCAGCGCCTACAAAAGCGCCTACGTGTCGGCCAAGCACGGCCTGATCGGCTTTTCGCGCGTGCTGGCCCTGGAGACCGCCGACAGCGACATCACCATCAACACCGTGTGCCCGACCTATGTCCGCACACCCCTGGTCGAACAGCAGATCGCCGACCAGGCCCGGGTACACGGGATTTCCCAGGAGGAAGTCATCGACCGCATCATGCTCAGCCCAATGCCGAAAGGCGTATTCATCAGCATGGAAGAACTGGCCGGCATCTGCGCGTTCCTGGTCTCGTCGACCGCCCGCAACATCACCGGCCAGGCAATCGTGGTCGACGGTGGATGGACGGCCCAGTAATGTGTCCACGCGCGTTCTGATCGCCGACGATCACCCGCTCTTCCGGACCGCGCTGGTTCAGGCTCTGGGCGGCTGGCTGGCCGACGCCGACATCCTGCAGGCGCGTGACCTGCCGGAAACCTTCGAGCAACTGGCCGCGCGTGAAGACATCGATCTGGTGCTGCTGGACCTGCACATGCCCGGCAATCAGGGTCTGACCGGGCTGGCCTCGATCCGCTGTCAGTATCCGGCCGTGGCGGTGGTCGTGGTCTCGGCCAACGAGGATCCACAGGTCATCCGACGCGCTCTAGACCACGGAGCGGCCGGCTTCATCCCCAAAAGCTCCGGCCTGGACGAGCTGACCGAGGCCCTGAAGACCGTGCTCGACTGTCGCCAATGGGTGCCGGCGCACCTGGCCCGGGCCGTGACCGGGATCGACGATGCCCGCGGGGACCGCGACTTGGCCCGCCGCATGGCCGCCCTCACCCCTCAGCAGTTTCGCGTCCTGGCCATGGTCGCCAATGGAAGGCTCAACAAGCAGATTGCCGATGCCCTCAACATCCAGGAACGCACGGTCAAGGCCCACATGAGCGAGATCTTCCAGAAACTCGACGTCCGCAACCGAACCCAGGCCGGCATTGCCTTTCGTCGTCTCGAGCTGATCGACCCGGCCAGCCGGGTCGATCTGTAAACAATCAGTCCGGCAAGTGCCTGGACCATGTCGAGCTCATTTCCCCGAACGCAACCACTGCCAGATCGCATCCACGCAGGCCCGTCCAAGATGCCGACTACGGTCCGGGCTCCAGCCGATATCGGGCATGGGCGTGATCGACGAATCGTTGAAGGGCATTTCAAGCGTCATCGCCAGGCAACCGAAGGTCTCGGCCACGTAGTCGGTGCACTTGCGCAGATCAGAGCTGCCCGGCGGATCAATTGCGTAGCCGTGCTCGGTCTGGAAATCCGGCGATATCGTCACCAGCAGCTGCTTGAAGCGGTCCAGTTCGGCCTGGCGATCGGCGTCCCAGCTCGCCACGCTCTCCGGGCCGGCGATGAAATTGTAGGGCAGCACCTCATCGCCGTGCACGTCGAGCGAGAAATCCACCCCGGTCTGGGCCATGCGCTTGACCACGTAGTACACCTCCGGTGAGGCTTCCGGCGACGGGTCGCGCCACTCGCGATTGAGGTTGCGGCCGTGGGCGTTGCAGCGCAAATGACCGCGCACCGAGCCGTCGATGCACATGTTGGGCACCAGGTAGACCACGCATTGATCGAGCACGGCGCGAGCTACCGGGTCGTGCTCGTCGAGCAGGCGGTCGAGGAACCCTTCCACCCACCACTCGGCCATGGTTTCGCCGGGATGCTGGCGCGCCGTGATCCAGAGACTTTTGCGCCCCGGTTGCGGATCACCGATGGTCAGCAGGGTATGCGGATGCCCGTCGGGCGTGGTGCACAAGGACTCGGCCCTGACCTGCGCCGAGGTCAAGGCGTCGGCAATCAGTTGCTCATGGCGTTCCAGACTGTAGGGGGCGAAGTAGGCGTAGTAGACCGAGTCGGTTTCAGGCGTGTGCTCAATGACCAGGCGCTCGCCGTCGAAGCTTGTCGGCACCCGCTGCCACTCGATCCGGTCACCGGAACAGACCGCTCGGTAATCGCGAAACCCGTCCGGATAGGAGGTCTTGCCGGCGTTCTCGATCACTATCCGACAGGGCTGGCCGGCCGCATCGCAGAGCTGAAAAAAGAACCACTGCAGGTGGCGTTCGCCGGCATCCGGTCGAATGCGCAGGCGGATGTCATCGGCCTGTTCCGCCGCCATTACCTCGATGTTGCCGCCGTCAAAGCGGCTGTAAATACTGAAGCTCATGCGTCCTCCGGTTCAAATCTCCTGACTGGACGGACATTATTGCAGCCCGCGGCCGGTGAATTGTTCTTCAATGCTGCGAAAGGAGCCGGTCAACGGCGCCTGCAGGCGCAAGATTTCGCCCAGCCACGGGTGGACGAGTTCCAGCTCTACCCCGTGCAACAACAGGCGGCGACAACCGAAATACTCGCGGAACAGGCGGTTGTGCCGGCCCTCTCCGTACGTCGTATCACCGATCAGCGGATGGAAGATGTGCTTGAAATGGCGCCGGATC
The DNA here is from genome assembly GCA_007694885.1 of Wenzhouxiangella sp. GTDB lineage: Bacteria > Pseudomonadota > Gammaproteobacteria > Xanthomonadales > Wenzhouxiangellaceae > Wenzhouxiangella. The sequence continues at coordinate 65,327 of REEW01000100.1, forward strand.
TGGTGGGTACGGCCGGTTTTCGGATACACCGACAGCAGCGAGTAGCGGGCGGTTGCATAGCGCCCGATCGGCAACGGCAATTCCAGCGTCGAGCGCCGCACGTAGTCCGTGCAGGCCGGCTGATCACCGCGATGATCCCCGGTGGACAGCGGATACTCGATGCGCCCGGCCGGCCGGGTATACCCGCGGGCAACCGCCAGATAGCGTTTCCGAACCTCGCGCGCCATGATCTGGCGGCCAACGGCGGCCGCGGTATCGGCATCGAGGGCAAACAGCAAAACACCGGAGGTCGCCCGGTCCAGGCGGTGCAGCGGCCAGACCTTGTGGCCCAGCTGATCGCGCAGCATCTGCACGGCGAACTCCCGATCGGCCCCGCGCGCACCCTTGTGCACCAGCAGCCCGCACGGCTTGTCGATCGCACACAGCCAGCGGTCGCGATACAGAATGCGAAACGGTTCGGGCCCGATGGCTATCGCTTCTTGCCGCCGTCGCGCTTGGCCTGGCGGCGCTGCGTGGCAGCGCGAGTGTGGCCCATGACAGCCTTGGCGCGGGTATCCTGCTGGCGTTTGCGCTGACTGGCCGCCGAGGCCTGATCGGAGACGAATTCGCTGGCCGACGAAGGCGCCTTGGTCGAAAGGGCCTTCTTGGCCACTTTCTTCTTGGCCACTTTCTTCTTGGCCACTTTCTTCTTGGCCGTCTTCTTCTTGGCCGTCTTCTTTGCCGATGTCTTTTTCGCCGGCGCCTGCTTGCTCGCCTTGTTCGTGCGCGCCGACCCTGCTGTTGTTTTCCTGGCCTCCTGCTTCAGAGCCTTGAGCCTTGCCTCAAAGCGCTCCAGCACTTCCGCAAACAGCTTGGCCTTTTGCTCCGTGCGCTCGTTTGTGCCCGCCTTGATTCCCTTCTTGGTGCCGGTGCGATCGCGGGTGGACAGGCGCTGGCGCTTGTGCAGGTCCCGGTACTTGTCGCGCAAAGTGCGCGCGCGTTTTATGCCCGCCTGAACCCGCGCCTGCGGCAGCTTTTCAATGCTTCCTTTGAGGCTGGATTCGAAAAACTGGAATTCGGTCTTGTTGCAGAGCGTGCGGGCGTGACTGCGGTTGTAGGCCATGACTGTCTCACTCTTCCACGGGTCGGGTCTGTCGGGAATCATAACGCAGGCCCGAACGCCTGCCTACTGCCGCGAAGCGGCAAGCAGCTTGTCAAGAATCCGATTCAGGCTCCGGCGCTCACTCGGGGTCAGGACCGACGCCAGCCTGGCCTCATAGTCCTGGGCCGCAGGGGCGATCGCCTCGTACAGTGCCCGCCCGGAGCGAGTCAGGGCAAGCGGCTTGGCGCGACGATCCTCGAGTCCATCGCGACGGCGGATGAAGCCGGCATCAAGCAGCCGCCGAACGGCCCGGCTGATGGCGACCTTGTCCATGGCCGAACGCTCGGCCACGGCCGCCGCCGGAATGTTTTCAAAGCGCCCGAGGATGGCGATCACGCGCCACTCGGTAATCGACAAGCCGAAACGCTCGGAATAGGTTCGGGCAATGCCCTGACTGACCTGGTTGGCAAGCACCGACAAACGGTAGGGCAAAAACTCCTCTAGCTTGATCATGGGCCGAAATGCCGCCGCAATGCGCTTGATATTAGTTTCAAATGTAACTAATATCGGTGAGGTTGGCAAGCATCATTCTGCGTCATAACCATCCACATCCAAGGAGACGGCCATGTCCGACCATCGACCCGACCCAGTGGGCGTGCAGCAATTCGAGTTCATCGAATTTGCCGCTCCCGACCCATCCCCGCTGCACGACCTGTTCAGCCGGCTCGGTTTCGTAGCGGTGGCCCGCCACCGCAGCCATCCGATCACCCTGTATCGCCAGGGCGGCATCAACTTTCTGATCAACGAAATGCCGGATTCCTTCGCCAGCGCCTTCGCCGCCGCGCATGGACCGGCCTGCACGGGCTTTGCCCTGCGCGTGACCGATCCGGAGCAGGTCCGCGCAGCCGCACTGACTCAGGGCGCGGATCCGGTCGCGACCGAACAGGGTCGACTGGGACTGGACCTGCCGAGCATTCGCGGGATTGGCGGCAGCGCGCTGTACCTGACCGGCGGCATCGAAGACCTGGAGCGGGAGTTCGTGTTCGATCCGGCGGTCGAGCGCACGCCGCGCGGTGCCGGCCTGACGTTCATCGATCACCTGACTCACAACGTCTACAACGGCAACATGAGCCAGTGGTCCAGCTTCTATGAAAAACTGTTCGGCTTCTACGAGGTCAAGTACTTCGACATCAAGGGTGCCCGGACCGGCCTGCGATCGCAGGCCATGACCGCGCCCAACGGCCGCATCTCCATCCCGATCAACGAATCGGAAGACCCCAAGAGCCAGATCAACGAATACCTCGACCAATACCGCGGCGAAGGTGTCCAGCACATTGCGCTGTATACCGACGACATCTATGCGTCCATCGAAACCCTGCGCGCCAGCGGTATTGATTTTCTCGACACGCCGGACACGTATTTCGATGCCATCGAGCAACGCATTCCCGACCACGACGAAGATCTTCCGAGAATGCGCCGCAACAAGATCCTGATCGACGCGGACCGCCAGCAGCCCGACAAACAGCTGCTGCAGATTTTCACCAAGACCAGCATCGGGCCGATTTTTTTCGAGGTCATTCAGCGCAAAGGCAACAAGGGCTTCGGCGAAGGCAATTTCCAGGCCCTGTTCGAAGCCATCGAACGCGACCAGCACGAGCGCGGGGTCCTTTGACTCCATGTAGGGATCAGGGACTAGGGGCTAGGGGTCAGGGTGACTCAATGCCAATTTGGCCGTTAGTCAAAGCAAGCCATCTTTTGGCTGATGGGCTGCCGCTGGCACCGCCCGACCCTGATCCCTGACCCCTAGCCCCTGACCCCTAAAAAACCAACCGGAGATGCAAGATGCGTAAGTGGATCAGTCATCCAAAACTCGAAGGCCGGGCCAGCCGCCAGGCGCATTGCGACCTGCCCGAGGGCACCTACGAACGCGAGCTTGGCAAGGAAGGCTTTTTCGGCCCCGCCTCGCACATGTACCACACACACCCGCCCACCGGCTGGCAGGATTTCGAGGGGCCGTTGCGCCCGCGCGCGTTTGACACCACGAAGTTCAGCGCCCACAGCACGTCTCCCTGGGAAGCCAGCGAGCTGATGCACAACGCCCATGCCCGCATCCGCAGCTGGATCTGCGCGGGCAGGATGGACGTGCTGGCGCGCAATTCCGACGGCGATGAACTGCTGTTCATCCACGATGGGCACGGCGATCTGTACTGCGACTACGGCCATCTGTCGTTCCGAGACGGCGACTACATCGTGCTGCCCCGCGGAACCCTGTGGCGAATCGAATCGGAGGCTCCGGTCAAGGCGCTGCTGGTCGAGGCGACCAACAGCAGCTACACGCTGCCCGACAAGGGCCTGGTCGGCCCGCACGCGATCTTCGATCCGGCGATGCTCGACACCCCGTGCATCAATGATCGGTTTCGCGCACAGCAGGGCGAGCAGGAGTGGAAGGTCGTGGTCAAGCGCCGCAATCAGCTCTCGACCATCACCTATCCGTTCAATCCGCTCGACGCGGTCGGCTGGAAAGGTGACCTGATGCCGGTCAAGATCAACTGGCGCGACTTCCGCCCGCTGATGAGCCATCGGTTCCACCTGCCGCCGTCGGCCCACACCACCTTCGTCGCCAACCGTTTCGTGATCTGCACCTTTGTGCCGCGCCCTTTCGAGACCGATCCCGGTGCGCTCAAGGTGCCGTTTTTTCACAACAACGACGATTACGACGAACTGATTTTCTATCATGCCGGCAACTTCTTTTCGCGCGACAACATCCACCCCGGCATGATGAGCCTGCACCCGTGCGGATTCACCCATGGGCCGCACCCGAAAGCGCTGAACAATGCCTTTCAGCCCAAGGCCGAGGCAACCGAGGAAGTGGCGGTGATGATCGACACCCGCGATGCGCTGGACGTGACAAGCACGGCCGAAACGGTCGAGTGGAAAGGCTACGTGGACAGCTGGAAATCATGAAACACCCGCGCCGGAACCCCAGCCGCCACCCGGAACAACCGAAACAGAGGCATCAGCGAACATGAAACTAGCCACTCTCAAGCAAGGGGGCCGCGACGGTACCCTGATCGTGGTCAGCCGCGATCTGCGCCAGGCTGCCCGCGCCGACGGTATTTCACCAACCCTGCAGACCGCCCTGGATCACTGGGAAGCGGTCGCGCCGCGCCTGAACACCCTGTACGACGAGGTCAATGCCGGAACGGCCGAGGATCAGTTCGAGCTCGACCTCAGCCACCTGGCCGCGCCGCTGCCGCGCTGCTACCAGTTCGTCGATGGATCGGCCTACCTGCCGCACGTCGAGCGCGTGCGCAAGGCGCGCGGGGCCGAAGTGCCGGAAAGCTTCCAGACCGATCCGCTGATGTACCAGGCCGTCTCGGATGGCTTCCTCGGGCCGCGCGACGACATTGCCGTGGCTTCGACCGACTGGGGCATCGATTTCGAATCCGAAATCGGCGTGATCACCGACGATGTACCGATGGGCGCCACGACCGCGGAATGCTCCGACCATATCCAGCTGGTCACCCTGCTCAATGACGTCTCCTTGCGCAACCTGATTCCCGGGGAGCTGGCCAAGGGCTTCGGCTTCCTGCAGTCCAAACCGCGCTCGGCCCTGGCACCCGTGGTCGTCACCCCCGACGAACTGGGTCCGGCCTGGCAGGACAGCAAACTGCACCTGCCGCTGAAGACATGGCTGAACGGCGAGTTGTTCGGCGAGCCCGAAGCGGGCGAAGACATGCAGTTCTCGTTTGCCGAATTGCTGGCCCACGCCGCCAGGACCCGGCCGCTGGCGGCCGGAACGCTGCTCGGCTCCGGCACCATAGCCAACCAGGACACCCATCGCGGCGCTTCCTGCCTGGCCGAGAAGCGCATGCTCGAGATCATCGAAAACGGCCGGCCCGCGACCCCGTTCCTGCGCTACGGCGATGTGGTTCGGATCGACATGCTGGACGCGCTGGGCCAGTCGATCTTCGGGCCCATCGAGCAGACCGTGGTGGAATATCGACGCTGACGATTGCAGCCTCGAACCCATGGAACAGAAGCTGATCCTCTACTCCTACTGGCGCTCGTCGGCCAGCTTTCGGGTGCGCATGGCGCTGGAGTTGAAAAAGCTGGACTTCGAGATCCGTCCGGTTCATCTGCTGCGCGACGGAGGCCAGCAATTCGCCCCCGACTATCAAAAGCTCAATGCACAGCAGCTGGTCCCCACCCTGGTCCACGGTGACCTCGTGCTGGGCCAGTCCCTGGCCATCATCGAATACCTGGATGAAGCCTTTCCACACACCCCCCTGCTGCCGGAATCGGCCGCCGGGCGCGCCTGGGCACGCATGCTTGCCCAGGTGATCGCCTGCGACGTCCATCCGCTCAACAACCTGCGCGTACTGGGCTACCTGGTCGAAGAACTCGGCGCCAGCGAAAGCGACCGCCTGGCCTGGTACCGGCGCTGGAGTGATCGTGGGCTAGCATCGGTCGAACGCCTGCTCCGGCAACGCCGTCGCCAGACGCCATTTTGTCATGGCGAGGAACCCGGGCTGGCCGATTGCTGTCTGTTGCCCCAGGTCTACAACGCCCGGCGTTTCGATTGCAGGCTCGAGAAATTCGAGTGCATCCTCGGCATTTGCGCCCGGCTCGAAGCGCTGAAGCCGGTTCAGGCCGCGGCACCGGAAAATCAGGCGGATGCAGAGTAGACTGTGATGCCGCGACCAAAGCGCGCCCGCACGGTACCTTGAAGGAATCTTGCCGATCATGCCCCGACATCTGATGCGAACCTCCGCCGTTGCCGTTTTTCTGGCCCTGACGGCATGTGCCACCACCCCACCCGACCCACGGTTGCTTGACAACGCCGAACTGGCCCTGCGCCAGGCCGAGCAGGCCGGGGCGGAGGAATATGCGCCGCTGGAGCTGCGCTTTGCGCGCGAACGACTGGAAGCGGCCCGCGCCGAGATGGACAACGCCAGAGCCAAGCAAGCGCGCCACCTGGCCGACGAGGCCGAGATCGAGGCGCAACTCGCCCTGGCCAGGACGCGAGCGGCCCGAACCCGGGCCGAACTGGCCCAGCGCCAGCGCGATCTGGAAAGCCTCCGGGCGGACTTGCTGGAAGCCTTCGGTGAGCAGGTGATGGAACGATGAGGCCGGTCCGGTGGATGATCATGGTGGCCGCCATCGTCGGCCTGGCCGGATGCGCCACACCGCAGCGCGATGACGGCGCGCTGGAGAACCTGCGCTCCGATCTCAGCGACTTCAGGGCCGAAAGTGAACTGTCCGAGCGTGTCCCCCTGGCCCTGGCCGATGCCGAGCGCGCCGTGCGCGCGGCGGCCGCCGAGGGACTGGGCCAGGACGAACAGGCCCACCGCATCCGACTGGCCGAAAAAAGAATCGAGATTGCCCGGGCCGAAGCGTTCCGGGCCCAGGCCCGCGCGCGCATCGAGGAACTCGATCGGGAGCGCACCCAGCTCTTGCTGCGGGCCAGCCGTATCGAGGTCGATCAGGCCCGGCGCGAAGCCGAACAGGCCCGGCTGCTCAGCGCCACCACCCAGGAAGAAATCGAACGCACCCGCCGATTCGCGCTCACTGCCCGGGAAGAAGGCGAAGAGGCGGCCAGGCGGGAACGCGAGGCGCGCGAGGAGGCATCGGCGGCACGGCGGCTGGCCGAGGCCCAGGCCAGCGAGATCGAGCTGGCCCGCCGGGAAGCACAGCTCGCCTCCGAAGCGGCAGATTCGCTGCGCCGCAGGCTGGAACTGCTGGAACTGCGCGAAACCGACCGCGGGGTTGTGGTGACCCTGGGCGACGTGCTGTTCGAATCGGGACAAACCGAATTGCAGCCCAACGCCCGCGGCAACCTCGAAGACGTGGTTGATCTGCTGCAGACCGAACCGGATCGACGCATCCGGATCGAGGGCCACACCGACAGCACCGGCCCGGCGACGGTCAACATGCGCATTTCGCAACAACGCGCCGAGGCCGTCCGCGACGAACTGGCGGCCATGGGGGTCGATGTGGACCGGATCCAGGCCGTTGGCATGGGTGAAGAGTTTCCGATCGCGAGCAACGAAACCGAAGACGGCCGGCGTCAGAACCGGCGCGTCGACGTGATCCTGCTCAGCGACTGACGCCCTCGTTGCAAGCTCCTGCACCCCACTTGCGATTCTGCCGAGTTTGCGCTACAACTAGGGTCCGGGCAGGTGCCGATTACATGGCGTTCGGGCCCCGGCCCGGGCGGCCGTTCAAAGGATGTCATGCATCGATTCTTCAGCCATCCAGCGGGTCTGTCAGCTCCCCCCACCCACAACACGGCGCTCATCTGCCCCAAGCCGCGTATTCGCAACTTCATTCGACACACCGACACGGATAACCTCAAGGAGTTCTGCCCATGTTCGAAAACCGTCAGCAAGAGATGGAAGCCATGCTCAAGGACAACGAAGAGTTTCGACGTCTCTACAACCACCACCAGCAGCTTGAAAAGCGCGTGCTGGCGGCCGAGAACGGTACGGCACCCATGGAAGACCTGGCCCTGAACCAGCTCAAACGCGAAAAACTGCGGGCCAAGGATCAGCTCACCCGCATGATGGAACAAGCCAACGCGGCCTGATTCATCCGACCGCATCAATCCCGTCAGCCGCCCGGCGACCGCAAGTCCGCCCGGGCGGTTTCTTTCTCGGCGCCCGGATTCCTGATACCGGAGTCCGGACCAGGCCCGACCTTGCCGGACCCGTCGCGGTTGGCTATGGTGTCCGATTGATTACCCTGAACAACACATCATGACTGTCTACAACAGTGTTCTCGACCTGATCGGTGAGACGCCGATCGTGCGCGTCAATCACTTCGATACCGGGCCCTGCGAGCTCTTCCTCAAGCTCGAAAGCGCCAACCCGGGCGGCTCGATCAAGGATCGGATCGCCCTGAAGATGATCGAGGCGGCCGAACGGCGCGGCGACCTCGAACCCGGAGCCACCCTGGTCGAGGGTACGGCCGGCAATACCGGGCTGGGCCTGGCCCTGGTGGCCGCCAGCAAGGGCTATCGACTGATCCTGGTCATTCCCGACAAGATGAGCCGGGAAAAAATCTCCAACCTCAAGGCCATGGGAGCCGAGGTCGTCATCACCCGCTCCGACGTCGGCAAGGGCCATCCGGAGTACTACCAGGACCTGGCCGCCAGCATCGCCGAAAAAACCGAGAACAGCTACTTCATCAACCAGTTCGGCAACCCCGACAATCCGCTCGCCCACGAAACCATGACCGGGCCGGAAATCTGGCGCCAGATGGAAGGCGAACTCGACGCCATCGTCATCGGGGTCGGCTCCAGCGGCACCATCACCGGGCTGTCGCGCTACTTCGCCGAAACCGCTCCCGAACTCGAACTGGTCCTGGCCGACCCGGAAGGCTCCATCCTGGCCGACTACATCGCCACCGGACAGGTGCGCGAGGACGCCGGCGGCTGGCTGGTCGAGGGGATCGGTGAAGACTTCCTGCCCTCGATCAGCGATTTTTCGCGGGTCAGCAAAGCCTACGCCGTGTCCGATCGCGACAGCTTCCTGACCGCCCGCGAGCTGCTCAAGCG